>JBBSLM010000095.1:0-7560 GCA_038255245.1 Sphingomonadales bacterium | reverse complement strand
CGGCGGCCACCGCCAAGGTAGCCGCCGGCGCATCAGCGCGTCAGCCTGTCCGTCGGCCCCCGGCAATCAGCCGGTAAAGCGCGAGCAAGATCAGCGCGCCGACGATGGCCGCGATAAAGCCCGCTCCCGTATCTTCCGGCCCGTACCAGCCGACCATCCGCCCCAGGAAGCCCGCCAGCACCGCCCCGGCGATGCCGAGCAGGATGGTGATGATGAGGCCACCCGGATCGCGGCCAGGCATAATCATCTTGGCGATGAGCCCGGCCAGGCCGCCAATGATGATCCAGCCGAACCAGCCGTAATTTGCCATGAAATCTGCCATGAGTTCCTCCCTTTGGCCGCGCTTGTATCGGCGTTGCGCCGACCCACATCAAGCGTGGCATTCGTCCAACATAGCCGGTAAGGGCGAGTTCCCGCTACGCCCAATCAAAGTGCCGAATGGAAACGCTTGCGAGCGGTGGTTTATGCAGGTAACACAGCCAGTGTTGGAGCGGGACCGATCCGCACGGCGCGAGTGGGGAATATGAAGCCGATGAATGTCGAAACCGCGAAGTGGCGGCGTGACGCGATCGAAGATGTACCGGTCGATGTCGTCGTGGTGGACGCCCGCGCCCGGCGCAGGCGCACCATCATCATTGCCGCGATCCTGCTGGTCGTCGCCGTGGTCGCGGCGATTTTCCTGTTTGGCGGGCGTGGTGAACAGGCGCAGACGGCTCCGGCGGGCGCCCCTGGTGCACAGAAGGGCGGCGCCGCTCTGCCGGCCGTGACCGTCATCTCACCGGGCCGACGTCAGGTCGGCCGCAGCATCACCGCGACCGGCGCGCTCGCCGCGCGGCGCGACATGCCCGTCGGCGTTCCCGGCGAGGGCGGCCAGGTGGTGCGCGTGCTGGTCGAGCCGGGCCAGTGGGTCAATCGCGGTCAGGTGCTGGCCACGATCGACCGCTCGGTGCAAACGCAGGAAGCCGCCCAGCTTTCCGCCAGCATCCAGGTGGCGCAGGCCGATCTTCGCCTTGCGCAACAGAATCTCGACCGCTCGCAGCGCCTCGTCGCCCGCGGCTTCGTTTCGCGCGCCGATATCGACCGGCTGACCGCGACCCGCGACGCCGCCGGCGCACGCGTCCGCGTTGCGCAGGCCCAGCTCGGCGGCGCCCGCGCCCGCATCGGCCGGCTCGACATTCGCGCGCCCGCCGCCGGCCTGGTGCTCGATCGCAATATCGAGGCCGGCCAAGTGGTCAGCGGCGGCTCCCAGCCCGTCTTCCGCATCGCCGAAGGCGGGCAGATGGAATTGCTCGCGCGCCTGCCGCAGGACGAACTCGCCCGCATCACCGCGGGTGTCCCCGCGACGGTGACCCCGGTTGGTTCCAGCCAATCCTATCAGGGCCAGGTCTGGCAGGTCTCGCCGATCATCGACGCGGCGACCCGGCAAGGCGAGGCGCGTATCGCCATTCCCTACAATCGGGAACTGCGGCCGGGCGGCTTCGCCCAGGCGGTGATCGAGACCGGTTCGTCCGTCGCGTCGATCCTTCCCGAATCGGCAGTGCTGAGCGACGATCGCGGCAACTACGTCTACATCATCGACCAGAACGACACGGTCGTCCGCCGCGACATTCGCATCGGCGAGGTCACGGATGAAGGCATCACGATCGCCGAGGGGTTAAGCGGCGACGAGCGGATCGTCGAATCCGCGGGCGCGTTCCTCAATCCGGGGCAGAAAGTCCGCCCGGAGATGCGCCGCGAGTGAGCGGATGAGCGAGTCGGTTTTGGAAAGTCGGTAATATGGGTCTGCGCAACATCTCCGCCTGGTCGATCCGGAACCCGGTTCCGCCGATCGTCCTGTTCATGGCGCTGCTGCTCGCCGGGCTCGTCAGCTTCTCGCGGATGGAGGTCCAGGGCAGCCCGGACATCGATATCCCGGTCGTGATCGTCAACATCTCCCAGCCCGGCGCCGCCCCGAGCGAACTGGAGAACCAGATCACGCAAAAGGTCGAGGCCGCCGTCCGCTCGGTCAACGGCATCGAGGAGCTTCGTTCCAACGTGACCGAGGGCAGCTCCACGACGATCGTGCAGCTGGCAATCGGCACGCCGATCGATCGCGCCACCGACGACATTCGCGATGCGGTTCAGCGCATCCGCGGCGATCTTCCCGACGGCATCCTCGAACCGCAGGTTTCTCGCCGGGACACGACCGACGAGCAACCGGTCGCGTCCTTCTCCGCCACCACCACCGGCATGTCGCTTGAACGGTTGAGCTGGTATGTCGACAATACGGTGTCGCGCGAGTTGCTGTCGGTTCCGGGACTGGCCAGCGTCGATCGGACGGGCGGCGTGTCTCGCGAGATCCGCGTCATTCTCGATCCGGCGCGGCTGCAGGCCTATGGCATCACCGCGTCGCAATTGAACACGCAGCTTCGCGCGAATAACCTCAACACTGCCGGCGGACGGGCGGAGATCGCGGGACGCGAGCAGTCATTGCGAGTGCTCGGCAACGCCGCGACCGCCTACGAATTGGGACAAACGCAAATCAATGTCGGCGGCGGCCGGACGGTGCGTCTGTCCGCACTGGCCGACGTGCGCGACGCGTTCGCCGAACAGCGGGCGTTCGCGACGCAGGACGGCAATCAGGTGCTGAGCTTCACCATTCAGCGCGCCCAGGGCTATTCCGACCTCTCGGTGTTCGAAGGCGCCGAAGAGGCGCTGCACGAATTGCAGGAGCGCAATCCCGAAGTCCGGTTCGAGCTGCTCACCACCATCGCGACGGAAGTCGAAGCCGACTACCATCGGTCGATGACGACCCTGTTCGAGGGCGCCGTGCTGGCGGTGATCGTCGTTTTTCTCTTCCTGCGCGACTGGCGGGCGACGCTGATCGCCGCAGTGGCGATCCCGCTGTCGGCGATCCCCGCTTTCTTCTTCATGGATCTGCTCGGCTTTACGCTGAACGGCATGACATTGCTCGCGCTCAGCCTGGTTGCGGGGGTGCTGGTCGATGACGCCATCGTCGAGATCGAGAATATCGTCCGGCATATGCGGATGGGCAAGAACGCTTATCAGGCGTCGATCGAGGCGGCCGACGAGATCGGACTGGCCGTCGTCGCCACGACCTTCTCAATCGTCGCGGTGTTCCTGCCCGTCGGCTTCATGCCGGGCGTCGCCGGCCAATATTTCCAGAATTTCGGCTTCACCGTCGTCGCCGCGGTCCTCGTCAGCCTCGCCGTGGCGCGCATGATCACGCCGATGATGGCCGCATTCCTGCTTCGTCCGCACGGTCAACAATCGCATGGCGAGGGTTGGGCCATGGACCGCTATATGGGCCTTCTGCGTTTCACGCTGAGACATCGTTGGACCACGGTCATCGGGGGCTTGCTCGCGCTGGTCGGCACCTTCTTCATGTTCGCCTCGCTGCCATCGACGTTCTTCCCCGACCAGGATCGCGATGAAGTCACCTTCAACATCGCGATGGCGCCGGGCACGACGTTGCAGCAGAGCAGTCAGGTCGCCAAACGAGTCGAGGAAATCCTCAAGGAGCAGCCGGAGGTTCGCTCCGTTTTCGCTCGCGTGCGGGTGGGCGGTGCGACCATCCAGGCGATGCTGCACAAGGAGCGGGACCGCACAAGCCTCGAGGTGCAGCGCGCGATCAACCCCTTGCTCGCGCGGATCCCCGACTCCCGCGTCTTCTTCCGCTCCCAGAGCGGCGGCTTCCGCGACGTGACCGTTACCCTGGGCGGCGAGGATCCGGTGCTGCTGATGCAGACGGCCAACAAGCTGGCCGAGGAAATGGCGACCATTCCCGAACTGGTCGCCCCGCGCGTCGGTGGTTCGCTGGTGCGGCCCGAACTCACGGTCAGGCCCCGTCTCGACCTGGCTGCCGAGCTCGGTGTGACCACGCAAGCGCTCAGCCAGGCCATCCGCGTCGCCACGATCGGCGAGATCGACCAGAACAGCGCCCGTTTCTCCTTGGCCGACCGGCAAATTCCCATTCGCGTGGCGCTCAGCGAGAACGCCCGTGAGCGCCTGGCCACCCTCCAGAATTTGCCGGTGCCAACCAGCACGGGCGGCTCGGTTCCCCTGCGTCTGGTCGCGGATATCGCGCTCGGCGCCGGACCGACGCGCATCGAACGGCTCAATCAGGCCCGCAACATCGACGTGGGCGCCGATCTTGCTGCCGGCGTCGTTTCCGGTGAAGCCCGCGAGAAGATCAGGCAGTTGCCGGTGATGCAAAATCTTCCGGTGGGCGTCGAGGAGCTCGTCGTCGGCCAATCCCGCTGGCAGGCGGAGATGATTCAGAATTTCATGATCGCGGTGGTGGCCGGCCTGCTGCTGGTTCTTGCGGTCCTGATCCTGCTTTACAAAAGAGCGCTGCCGCCGCTGGTCAATATGGGTTCCTTGTTCCTGGCGCCGCTCGGCGGACTGCTGGCGCTCGGCCTGTTCGGCTATCCGATCAGCATGCCCGTCTATATCGGCCTGCTGATGCTGATCGGGATCGTCGCCAAGAACTCGATCCTGCTGATCGATTTCGCGCTGGAGGAGATGAACCGCGGCGTGCCGAAATTCGAGGCGATCATGGATGCCGGCCACAAGCGCGCGCAGCCGATCGTGATGACCACGGTGGCGATGTGTGCCGGCATGGTGCCGACCGCGCTCGCCCTGCACGGTCCCGACGAGTTCGGTCAGCCGATGGGGTGGACCGTGATCGGCGGCCTGATCGTATCGACCTTCCTGACGCTGGTGCTGGTGCCCGGCACGTTCAGCCTCGCGCTGGGCGTCGAGCAGCGCTCGGGCCCGTTCTTGCGTCGCTGGCTGACCAATGGCGGCAAGGATGCGCCGGTTCCGGGCGCAAGCCAGCCGGCGGAGTGAGTTCGAGGGGCTTTGAACCGCAGCCGCATCCGTTCATTGGTGCGGCATGAGCAAAGCGTCTCGGCCTACTCCCCTGCCCGATCCCGGCCGCCGGATGCGCGTGCTGGCCACCGCTATGCTGGCGGGCATGGCCGCAATCTTCATCGCCGCCTGGCGGCTGGAGGACACGCACCCCGCCTGGGGCTTCGTCAAGGCGTTCGCCGAAGCGGCGATGGTCGGCGGCATTGCCGACTGGTTCGCGGTCACCGCGCTCTTCCGCCACCCGCTCGGCATCCCGATCCCGCACACCGCGATCATCCCGCGCAATAAGGACCGGATCGGCGACACGATGGCCGCCTTCCTGCGCACGAACTTCCTTACCCCCCGCGTGGTCGCGCGGCGGATGCAGCGCCTCGACGTGGGCGGCGCGATCGGCGGCTTCTTGTTGGCCCCGCCGCAGCAGGGCCGCCTGTGGCGCGGCGCCGCACGGATGGCCGAAAGCGTGCTGGAGGCGCTCGGCCCCGAGCGGTTCGGCGCGATCGCCAAGACGGCGCTGGCCGACCGGCTTCGCGCGTTCAACGCCGCGCCGGTGATCGGCGAGGCGATGGACGCGGCGATCGCCGAGGATCGGCACGTCCCCCTGCTCGATGAAATGGTGATCTGGATCGCGCGGCTGGTGCGGACCAACGAGGATCTGATCCGCTCGATGGTGCACGACCGCTCCGGCGGCTTCATGCGCTTCACCGGCCTCGACGCGCCACTGGCCGGCAAGATCATCGACGCGATCGACCGCCTGCTGTCGGAGCTCGCCATGGATCCGAACCATCCGCTGCGCGCCAAAATCGAGGATTCCCTGCGCGAACTGGCTGAAAAGCTGCGCACCGATCCGGCGACGCAGGCGCGCGTCCAGCAGATGAAGGCCGATCTGCTGTCCAATCCGGCGGTCGAGCAATGGTGGCTGGGCGTGTGGGAGCGCGCCCGCGCCGGCATGCTGCGCGCCGTCCGCGATCCCGACGGCGCCCTCGCCGGCGAGATGGGCGCTTTGCTCCGCCAGTTCGGCGAAGCGCTGCAGGACAATCCGAAGTTACGCCGTGGCATCAACCGCTTCGTCCGCCGCGCCGCGGTCGGGGCGGCCGCCGATTATGGCGACGGCATCGTCAAACTGGTGTCCGACACGGTCCGCCGCTGGGACGCCAAGACCATCTCCGACCGCGTCGAAAATGCGGTCGGCCGCGACCTGCAGTTCATCCGCATCAACGGCACGGTCGTCGGCGGCCTTGTGGGGCTGACCATCCACACGATCGAAGTGAGCTTCTGAAGGCTCGCCGCTTGCGCGATAGACCGCATTGCGCTTTGCTCCCGACAACAGGGAGATTGCCATGAAACTCGCCGCCGCCTTGCTCGCCGCTGCCGCTTCCATCCTCGTCGCGCCCGCCGCTTTCGCCCAGCAGCCCGCGCCGCAGCAGCGCGCGGAAGCGGTCGTGGTGATCCACGCCGGCACCTTGCTCGCAATCCCCGGCGAAACGCCGCGCCGCAACGTCAGCGTGATCGTGCGCGGCACGACCATCGCCGAGGTTCGCGACGGCTTCGTCGATGTCCCCGGCGCGCGCGTCGTCGATCTGCGCACCCACACCGTCCTGCCCGGCCTGATCGACAGCCACGTTCATCTGAGCGGCCTCGACGATCGCATCCAGGCGCGGCTGCAATCGGCGCTGCGCGACAATGAGGACGAGGCTTATACCGCTTTGCTCAACGGCCGTCGCACCTTGCTGGCCGGCTTCACCACGGTCCGCGATCTCGGTGCCGATCCGCGCCTGATCCTCTCCCTGCGCGACGCGATCGCCGCCGGTCAGCTCGCCGGGCCGACCATCGTCGCGGCCGGGCGCGGCATCTCCGTTTCCGGCGGACATGGCGACGGCCGCAACGGCCTCAATCGCGACCTTTACGACATTGCTGCAGCACGCCAGATCAACACCTGCAACGGCGCCGACGATTGCCGCCGCGCCGTCCGTCAGCAGATCAGCTTCGGCGTCGACGTGATCAAGATCGCGGCCACGGGCGGCGTGCTCTCCAACGTGCCCGGCGGCCTCGCCCAGCATATGACCGATGCGGAAATGGCGGCGGTGGTGGAAACCGCGCGCAGCTTCAGCCGCCGCGTCGCCGCCCACGCGCACGGCGTCGACGGCGTCAACGCCGCGCTCCGGGCCGGGGTCAATTCGATCGAGCACGGCACTTTCACCAATGACGAGACTTTCCGCCTCTATCGCCAGACCGGCGCCTGGTACGTCCCCACCCTGCTCGCCCCCGCCGCGGCGCTCGCCGACGGGGAGCGCGGCGCGCTCACCCAGGCCCAGTTCGACAAGGCGCGCGAGGCCGCCGGCAATGCCCGGATCAGCCTGGCCCGCGCGGTTCGCGAGCGCGTCAACATCGCCTTCGGCACGGACAGCGGCGTCAGCCGCCACGGCGACAATGGCCAGGAATTCGCCTTGATGGTCGATGCCGGCATGACCCCCGCCGCCGCGATCCGCTCAGCCACCGTCGGCGCCGCGACCCTGCTCGACCGCCAGACCCGGATCGGCACGATCGAACCCGGCAAGGACGCCGACATCATCGCCGTCGCCGGCGACCCGCTGCAGAACATCCGGCTCCTAGAGAATGTCGGCTTCGTCATGCGCCACGGCCGCATTCACAAATTGGGCGGCGAACGGCAGCTGACCGACGCGGATTGAT
>JBBSLM010000094.1:0-7561 GCA_038255245.1 Sphingomonadales bacterium | reverse complement strand
GACGAGCGCGATTCCGGCCGGGTTGCCGCGCCGCTGCGCAAGGCCGACGGCGCGATCGTGATCGACACCAGCGAGATGAGCCCCGACGACGCGATCGACGCGGCGCTTCAGGCGGTCGCCGGAGTCGCGACCGCCGAGTGACCGGCTCCCCCGGAGCCGGTCTGCATTCCCCCAGGTTATATCGGCCCCGGCAAATGATGGAGGCCAAGCCTCTCCTCCGGCGGCATTTTTAGGCCGTCCATGCAAAACGCAGCGCAAGCGCAATCCGCGGACGAGATCGTCGCGCGCTACCGACGTGACGGCTATGCGATCATTCGCGGGCTGTTTGGTGCAGGCGAGATCGCCGCGATCGGGGAGGCGGTGGACCGGCTGCACGCGGAGGCGGTCGCGCACCGCCGCAGCTTTCGGCACGGCAATCTCTTTTATCGGCTGGCGGCGGGCGACGACGGCGGCGAGCCAATCGTGCAGATGGTGCAATGGCCGTCCTACCATATGCCCGAGCTCGATGCGGTGCGGCGCGATCCGCGCTGGGCGGCCTTGCTCGCCCCCTTGCTCGGCGGCGATATCAAGCAGATCATCAACCAGCTGCACTGGAAGAAGCCCGGATCGATGGGCGATTTCGCCTGGCACCAGGATTCGCAATTCCGGCAGCCGCAGCACGCCTATCGCAACCTGTCCGATGCCTATGTGCAGACCGGCCTGGCGATCGATCCGCACCGCCGCGAATCGGGCTGCCTGCGCTTCATCCCGCGCAGCCATTTGAAGGGCGAGCTGGCGCTGGATTATTCCAGCGATGTGCTCGGCCGGAGCATGGACGATGCGGCGCTGGCGGCGGTCGGGCTATCGGCGGACGATGTCGTCGATGTGCTGCTCGAGCCTGGCGATGTCGCCTTGTGGAATTCCTACATGGTCCACGGTTCGGGGACCAATCATGCGGACCATCAGCGCCGGCTGTTCATCAACGGCTATGTCCGCGCCGCGGATTGCGACCGCGGGGAGTGGGCCTTTCGCGATGGCCAGCCGGTGCCGCTCGGGCCGGCGCCAAGGCTGGTCCATTATGAGGCTTTGCGCGAGCGGCCGGAGCCGCATTACGTCTGATCGGTAGCGATCTTCTCGATCGCCCGCGCCTGCGCTATGCCGGGGCAGCTGACGAAGGGGAGCGGCATGAGCGCGAGGGTGCGAATGCGGTTGGGGATCATCGCCGGATCGTTGCTGCTCGCCGGCTGCGGCAAGATTTTCCCGTTTGGCGAGCGGCTGCTGCCCGTGACTTACGGCCCGCCCTTCGGCTCGGCGTTGAAGGACAATCGGCCGCATCACCCGCACAATCCCGCCGCCGACGAGCGGCATGCGCAGGCGGATTCGGCGCAATCGCGCCGTTACGGCTCGCATTCGGCCTGTCACGCGGCCCTGGTCGCGTCGGTTTCAAGCCATGCGCACGGCCAGGTCGAGCGCATCTCCTCGCTTGAATCCGTCGGGCATTACAAGCTTGGCGAGATCGTCCACGAGCAGCGCTGCAGCGATTATGTGCTGAGCAGCCGCTCCTGGTGCGCCACCGCCAGCGCGGGCGGCGGCGGTCATGGCGAAGCGCACAAGCGCGCGGAGCCGGGCGCGCCCGGCTGTGGCGGAGAAACCGGCGGGCATTGATCCGGCCCGTTCCGGGACAGCCGAGCAGAGCCGCAGAAAGGCTGTTGCGCCAAAAGTTAAGCTGCTGTTAGCCATGTGTCATGAACCGCATGGCTCCCTTGGTCCGGCGCCGCACCCCTAATCCGGGGAGCTTTCCCGCCGCTGTCGCGCGGCCGCTGCCGGCGATCGAGCAGGCCGCCTCCTGGCTGGACGATGCGAAATTGTTCGCGGCCGGATGGGTGGCCGGACTGGTGATTTTCGGCACGCTGATCGCCTGAGGCAGCAACCCAAACGGTTCGTCGCTAGAAAGCCACCGTTCATCGACACTGTTTTACGCGGCCTTCAGATCGCTGCCGCACATAAGGGGATGCCGCTATGAGACTTTTCGCATTGGCGGCATTTGCCGCGCTTTCGGCCTGCGCGACGGTCCAGCCGGTGGACGGGCCCGCGACCGGCGCGCCGGGACGCAACGTCACGATCGGCGACGGGTTTGACGGCGGCGCGATCGCGGTTGCGCCTGGCGGGCTGCTCAGTGTCGAGCTGATCTCGGCCGCCGGCGCCCCTTATGAATGGGTTGTGGTCGAGACGCCGGCCTTCCTGCGCCTGGCCTCGAGCGAGAAGATCGCCGCGCCGCGGCCCGCGAACGGCGAGCCGATCGTCGGCGGACCGGTGACCAATCGCTTCGTCTTTCAGGCGACCGGCACCGGCAGCGGCCGCCTTCAGCTCGCCTTGCGCAGCTTCGTCGGCAATCGGGAGGTCGCGCGGACCTGGACCGGGACGATCACGATCCGCTGACAAGGCCGGCCGGAGCGGCGGCGACCCGCTTCCGCTCCGGTCCCGCAAATGATAACGTCATCGCCATGTTCACCACCATGCACGAGGGCACTGCCGCGGACTGGCAGCATATCGGGGCGGAACACGCCAGGCATCAGCAGAGCGTGGCCGCGCAGCAGATCATGGAAAGCCTGAAGCGGCTGGAGGCGATCGAGGTCGGCTTCGGGGCGAACCAGCTGCAGCACAGCTTGATGGCCGGCACGCTGGCGCGGCGGGCGGGGGCGAGCGATCCGGAAGTGGTCGCGGCGCTCACACATGACCTTGGAAAACTCTTTAGCATTCCGAACCACGGGCCCATCGCTGCGGAAATGCTAAAGCCGTACGTCTCTGAGGACATCTACCACGCCGTCTATTGGCATCAGCAGTTTCAAGGGCGGTATTATTTCGAGCACCTCGGGCTCGACCCGGAGGGCAGGAAGCGCTTTGAGGGGGAGACTTGGTATTCTTTCGCTGAGAAGCTGGTTGATGACTGGGACGCGCCAGCATTCGATCCTGATTTCGCAGCTGACCCGCTGGAGAGCTTTGAGCCAGAGGTCGGTCGCGTATTCAGCAGCCCGAAGAAGATGGTGTAGCCTCGTGGGATTTACGCGAGCGTCAACTTGACGCGTTCTGCGTTAGGGTTATGCTCGGAGCAGAGCGGAGCTTTCTCGCGTCGGACAGCTTCCTGCCAAGCAGCCGCTCAAAGTATTTGATTTAGGAGTAAGGTTTCGCGGCTGCTTGGCAGGAAGCTGTCCGAGCATCCGATTTCTAAAAAACCGTTTTATCGCAATCCCTTGGGAGCGAATCGCCCCTGTAATCTGGCGGGTACGCTTTTTCATCTCAGACTGGCTCCTTTGGTTGCTGCCACGGCTTCGTGACGCGTTGCTGATGGAGGCCATGTTACTGATCTGGAGCGAATTAATCAAGTAAAAGCTGCTTTTGAGCTAACCTTTCCAAGCAGAGTGCAGTCTATACGACTTAAGATGGCCATCTGCCGAAGTTACCTTGGAGACTATCACGTTGACGGGCTCAAATCGATCCCGGGCCAAATAAGCGAGGCTATCAGCTAGCGACCGACGAGTCTGGTTTGAAAGGTCATCTGCAGGATAAAACGGCACAGATGCAGCGTCCATTGCCTTTATTAGCCTGCCAGTTCCGGTGCGTGCATTGAATCTGCTGACTGCACGCTTAAGTTGTTGCGTTGCGTCTTCTACCACCTCTGTCTCGATGTAGCGCAGGGTCGCATCGTCGAACTTAGCGAAAACGGTCCTCCCCGACATGACCTGAATGGAAAGACCCTGATGTTTAACCGGAGCGTGTACGCGCTTTAGAGCATCATCCAGCTTCTCTTGGAGGTCATCGTTTAAGCGTTCTAGTTCGCGAGCTACCTTTTTAGCCTTACGATACTGAAGCGCGAAAGGGATACCTGCGCCACCCACGAGTGCCCATTTCAAGAGGTCGTAAAGCGCGTTTTTGCCGAGATCGTTTGCGACCTGAAGCACTTCAGGATTTGTCACTATTAACTGGAGATACTGGTCCCAGCTGCCCATTTTGCTCTTGCCTAGCACAATCCGGAAGCCCTTCGCGGAGGGGGCCTGCGTTATGATCTCGCGATTGAAAAAGGCGTTCAGCGAGATCAGAAGAATCTGCGACAGACCTAGCAGCGACTGTGCGCCGTAGTAGTGGTCCAGGCCTTCAAAGGGCTTCGACCCAGTGTCGTATTTCGCGTGGAACGACAGCTCCATGGCTTCCCCCGGCTAATGAGGTCGAAGGATGTCGCTATTTCCACGTAAGCGCAACTCGCGAACGCGATTTGTGCAATTCCAGATAACAGGAAATTGTTCAGCATCCCCAATCACGGCCCGATCGCGGCCGAGATGCTGAAGCCCTATGTCAGCGCGGACATCTATCACGCCGTCTACTGGCACCAGCATTTCCAGGGGCGTTATTATTTCGAGCATCTGGGGCTCGACCCGGAAGCGCGGGCGAAGTTCGCCGACGAGCCCTGGTATGATTTTGCGGTGAAACTGGTCGACGATTGGGACGCGCCCGCCTTCGATCCGGGCTTCGATTCCGATAGTCTGGAGAGCTTTCGCCCCGAAGTGAGCCGGGTCTTCGCCAACCCGGCGAAGATGGTCAGCTGAACGCTCCGGTGACCGAAGCCAGATAGGCGCGGCCAACCGGCACTGCCGAACCGTCGCTCAAAATCAGCTGCCGGCCACCACCCGGCCGCGGGGCGATGGCGGATACGCGGCCGCGACTCACCGCATAGCTTTTGTGCACCCGGATGAAGCGCGCGGGGAGGGTGTCGAGCAGGCGCGCCAGCGTCGTCGTCACCAGCAGCACCCGCCCGTCGGCCAGCATCGCTTCGGCATAATCGTCGGCGGCACGAAGGTAGAGAATGTCGCTTTCGATCACGCGATGGGTGCGCGCGCCATCCTTCAGCGCCAGGATCGGCTCGCCCTCGCGCTCCGCCCGCACGAGCCGCTCGGCCAGCGCCTCCGCCCGCTTCGTTTCCGCGTCGCGCTCGGCGCGGGCGAGGCGCAGGCTGCGCACCTGCTCGGCGATCAGGGCCACCAGCACGACGGCCAGCAGCAGGAACCAGGCATGGTCGAGGAAGTCGGCGAGGAACCAGGCCATCAGCAATGCCACGGCGGCAGCAACGGTCAGGGCGGCCCAGCCCCCGCGCCGCCCACGCCGTAGCCCTGACGTGCCCGCCATCCCGACGCCGATCGCCCCCGCCAGGATCGCGGCCAGCGCCTTGAGATCGTACCAGGGCAGGAGGATGATGCCGGCCAGCGCCCCCGCGCCGGTCAATGCGGTGATCAACCGCGACCGGTCGGGTGCCAGCCGCGCGGCGGCGTAAGCCGCGGCCAGCGTCGCGATGATCGCCGCCAGCACGGCGATGATGACGACACGGGCGAGGTGCCAGGGATAAAGGTAAGCGACAAAGCTGCGGCTGACTTCCGCCGCCAGCTCCAGCAAGGCCGCGCCGGCCACGATCGTGAGCAGCAAAGGCGCGCGCGCTCCGCGCTCGCTCCACGCGGCGGCGGCGAAATAGATCAGGGCCGCGCCGAATGCGCCCAGCATCAGCAAAGCGGGAAGATAGACGTCGAGGCCCGGCAAACGGTCGCCCTCATAGGGCATCACCTCGATGAAATGAATCGGCCGCTCGACCGGCAGCCACAGATGCTGCGCGGACATCCGCACGGAGAGCAGGTTCGCGCCGGGCCGGATCGACCCGGGCGGGATCAGGATGTTCGCCACGAACCGCCCCGCTTCCTCCGACGCCGCGTCCGGACCCGGTGTCCCGTTGCGGCCGATCACGACGCCATTCCAGCGCACCTCCGAACTGGCCATGGCGACGATGCGCACCATGCTCGGCCGCGCGAGCGGCAGCGCGGCGGGGTCGATCGCGACGATCCGGTTGAGGAACACTTCCCGCTCGCCCGGCCGGAAGCCGTCCAGTGCCAGTTCGCGGCAGTCCGGCCCCATTACAGGCGTCGGGCAAAGCTGCAGCGGTCCGCTCTCCACCACCGGCGCGGCGGCGGCGAGCAGGAACGCCAGCAAGGCGAGCAGCATTCTCACGCCGGTATGATAGCCGCGCCGTCCGCCGCCTGTCGCTGTCGTTCACCGATGCGTGCGGGTGGTCACCGATGCGGATTGGATCAGCTTGGCGTTCTGGCGTCCGGACGGGACATATCCACGGAGCTCGCCCATGATCGCCCGCCTCCTTCGTCGCCTGACCCTTCTCGCCGCAGCCTTGCTGGTGCCCGCCGCTGCGTCCGCGCAGCCGCTGCTCACCATCGAGCCTTACCGTTTCCGCCTCGCCGACGGCACGGACCTGCCGGCCGAGCGCGGACGGCTGATCGTCCCCGAGGACCGCAGCGACCCGAACTCGCGGCGCATCGAGCTTGGTTTCGTCCGCTTCCGCTCGACCAATCCCAACCCCGCCAATCCTATCGTCTATCTCGCGGGCGGGCCCGGCGGGTCGGGCGTCGACACCGCGCGCGGCCCGCGCCAGCCGGTCTTCCTGGCGTTAAGGGAGGTCGCGGACGTCATCGCCTTCGACCAGCGCGGCACCGGCTTTTCCAACCACATCGCGCCCTGCGCCGCCGCCCGCCCGCTCGATCCCGCACAGGTGCTGAACGAGGCAAATCTAACCGCATATTATCGCGAGACGCTCACCGCTTGCGTCGTCCGCTGGCGCGCGGCGGGCGTGGCTGTGGACGGCTACACCACGGCGGAAAGCGCCGCCGACCTGGAGGATCTTCGCCGTGCGCTCGGCGTGCGGAAGATCGACCTGTGGGGCATCTCCTACGGCACCCATCTCGCCTTCGCGACGATGCGGCGCTTCCCGAATTCGATCGGCCGCGTCGCGCTCGCCTCGGCCGAGGGGATGGACCAGACGGTCAAGCTGCCGGCGCATGTCGATGCCGCCTTCGGCAGGATCGACGCCGCCCTGGGCCAGCCGCTGACCGCGCGGATGCGCCGCGTCCACGCCCGCTTCGACGCCGCGCCGCAGGAATATTCTATCGCCGCGCCCGACGACGCGCGGCAGACATTTCGTACCGATTCTTTCCCTTTGCGGATGTTGGCCGGCTTCATGGCCAAGAATCCTGTCGGCTATGCCCAGCTCAGCGGCGCCTACGCCGCGCTCGACGCCGGGCAGACCGCGCCGCTGGCGCCTTTGCTTTGGGACTTCTTCTACGCCCGACCGCTGACGATGAGCGGCATGCCGGAGCTGATGGACGCCGCCTCCGGCATCTCCGCGCCGCGCCTCGCCCGGGTGCGGCGGCAGGCGGCGCGATCGATCGCCGGCATGGCGGTCAATTTCCCCATGCCCCAGCTGCGCGGCGCGGTGCCCGGCCTCGACCTCGGCGACCGCTACCGCCGCGAGATCAGCGCGCGCCACCCGGTATTGCTGCTGGCTGGCGAGCTCGATGTCCGCACGCCGCTGGAGGAGCAGGCCGCCGCGACCGCCGGCCTCACGAACCTGCATCGCATCCTAGTGCGGAACGGCGGCCATGACCTGTTCGAGGCGCATCCGGACGTTCCGGCGCTGCTGACCGCCTTCTTCCGCGGCGAGCCGATCACCCGGACTGAATTGATGCTGCCGGCGCTT
>JBBSLM010000093.1:0-7573 GCA_038255245.1 Sphingomonadales bacterium | reverse complement strand
GGCCGTCGATCGCCTTGGCGAGCAATTCGCTGAAGCGCCCGCGCAGGTCCAGGGTCAGTTGGCGGTTGGTGTAGATTCGCCCGCCAAATTCCCAGCGCGCGGCGCGATTGTGATTGACCATCACCTCGATCGGCACGCCGAGCGCGCGGGCATAGCCCAGGATGACATGGTGGCTGGACGGGATACGGGCAGCGCCGGCGTTCAGATACAGCCCGTCCGAAAACTGGCAGAGCTGATCCGGCCGGCCGTTCTGCACCACCCGGTCGCCGCCCCGCACCGTCCAGACCCGCCCGCCAATCCGGTCGCGCGCCTCCAGCACAATGACGTCCCAGCCGGCGCGTTTGAGCTCATAGGCCGAAACCAGCCCGGAAATTCCCGCGCCGAGGATGACGACTTTCTTCCCCCGGCCCGATCCGGCGGGAAGCCGAAACGGCGTTGCGGCGGCGGGCGGCGCGTTCAGCAGCCCCATCGCCTCCATGCCGAGATAGACCGCGCTCGCCCCGCCAATCGCGCCGAGCCTCTCGAGAAAGGCCCGCCGGGTGAGGCTCACGTGCCAGGCTCCGGCTCGGCCGCAGTCACCTCGATTTCGACCAGCCAGCCGGGATCGACCAGCCCTGCCACCTCCATCGTGGAACGTGCCGGCACGTTGGGCTGGTCGGGAATTCCGAAAAACTCGCGATAGGCAGTCATCATCCCGGCGAAGTCCATCGCCTCCGCCCCCGGGGGTGCGACCAGGAAGACCCGCATCATCACCACGTCGTCCAGCGTCATGCCATGCGCGCGCAGCCGCGTCTGGATGGTCCGCAGGACCGACCGGGTCTGAGTCGCGGTGTCGCCGTAGCGCTGAACGCTGCCGCGCGGCGCCGCTGGATCGACGACCTCCGGGACCGTGCCGCTGACATAGACGATGCGGGCTCCCGACGGCAGGTCGACGCTATTCGCGATCGGCGAACCTGGCGGCACCTCGCGGCGTATCTCCTGCGCGGTCGCCGGTGCCACCGCCAGCATCGCACCCATCAGGATCGATCCGAGACGCATCCGCCCCTCCCCTCTCATCGGCCCGGCGCGCAGCCTAGACCGACAGTCGCGCGAGGCAAGACCCCGCGCTTGCCATTCGCGGCCGGGCGATCCACATCGGCCGTCATGCAGCGTATCTCCCTGGCCGTGGCCGTGTATCTGGCCCTCGCCACCCCTTCGGTCGCCCTGGCGCAGGATCAGCCGATCCTGAGCGCCGAGGCGGAATATGACCGCGTCGCCACGCAGGCGCGCCGTTACTTCACCGCCGGCCGTTACCGCGACGCGATGATGATGACTCGCGATGCCTACGGCTTCATTGCCGGTGAGCTGGGCCCGCAGAGTATCCTCGCCTTGCGCGCGCTGAACGACATTGCGGTGATCCACCAATTGCAGGGCGAGCTCGACACGGCGCTGCCGATCGCACTGGAATCCGCCGGGGGGCTGGAGCGGGTCGCCGGGCCGGACCATGCCGAGACGCTGAACGCGCTCGCCAATCTGGCGCAGCTGCACGTCGAGCGCGGCGACAGGGCCGCCGCCGAACCGCTGCTGCGCCGGGTGATCGAGGCGCGCGGGCGCACGCTGGGCGCGGGCGACGAGGCGACGCTGAACGCCCTGCTCGAATATGCCGTCTTCCTGAAGCGCGCCGGCCGCCTGCGCGAACTTGCCGGGCCGCTGGATCGCGGCGTCGCCACCGCCCGCGCGAGCCTTGGGGCCGAAGCGCCGGTCACACGCGACCTGATCTCCGCCGCCGCCGAAGCGAACGGACGCGCGGCCCCGGACGACGCGGGCTAGGGTTCGGACTTCATATATTTAGTCGCTTGGGCACTTCAGCCCTCCCCCTTGTGGGGAGGGTTGCGAGGGGGCTCGGCCGCGTCTGCGGCCGAAGAGACTTTTTTGCGAGCCTGACCGGCTCGCGCCCCCACCCCAACCCCTCCCCACAAGGGACTAATATACTAGACCCAGCGCCTATTCACAGACGCTTGCCGCAAGCAGCATTTGAGCGGCCATTCGCCATGTAATTTTGTCGGGGTCTGTGTCCTCGCCCATGTTGCGATAGTAGCCGTCGATGCTGCCCGCGAAGCCACCCAGCGCGTCCAGATAGGCGGGAAGGTCGAGGTTCTCCCATTCCTCCCGCCGCGTATCGAAATCTGTCCGGAGGTTCTGAACGAACTGGACAAAATCTGCCCTTGTCGAAACCAAGGACGCTGTCTCGTAAATATCCTTCGCCTCATCCATCGTGACACACAGCCGTGTGCCGGGTGATCTTGCAACAAAAAAAGGGGGCCGCCGAAGCGACCCCAGGTGTTGATAACGTTGCCCCGAAGGGCGCGAACCTAAGCCGCTAGATTAGCGGCGGCGGACGTGGGGCCGCACCCACACCACGCGGGGCAAGCCCCGGCGGGTGGAACGGCGATAGCTGCGCACATACGTCACGGCTGGTCTCCAGAGTTGCCCCCGGCGGCGAAATATGCGAAACGGATACCTCTGACAGCGACCGTTTCCGAGGGGCACATCCCCGCCGGGAGTAGGTTTCGGGATCGGCCACCCCTCGGGTGGCCGTTTCTCGTTGCGGCTATCGTTACCGCCCTCCGCTTAAACTCACATCGCCAGCGCCTCCGTCTGCTTGCAGATCAAGCCCGCAGATCGTCCCCTACGCGAGTCGCCATGCCCACGCAAGGGGCATCTGAAATGGCGCTGAAATGAATTGAAATGGCGTAACAGGCATGGTAGGGCGCTCCAACGGTAGGAGAAAGCCAATGCCTCGCGCGCCCGTCCTTACGCGATTCCCTTTCATTAATCTCGCCAAGTCGCTGGAGCGCGCGAAGGCGATCTACGAGAACGACAAGGGCGGCAAGGGCCTGAAAGTGCCGGTCGCGTTTAGCGCCTGGGGCTATTCCGACAAAAGCAGCGGGGGCTTTCAGACCATCGCTGCCCTCAAGGCTTATGGCATTCTCGCCGACGAAGGGGCGAACGATGATCGCTCGGTGAAAATGACAGCCGAGGCGCGGCAATATTTCCAGACAGAGATTGAAGCCAACAAGGCACAGCTGTGTTGCAAATTCGCGGAACGCCCGCCGCTCATGGCGCACCTGCTCGACCATTGGGATCGAGGCACTGTGCAAGACCCTGTCGCCCGGACCTATCTCAAGACGGAGATCGGGTTGAACGAACAGTCTGCGCGGAGTGCGCTCGGTATCTACAAGGACAATCTTTCCTTTGTGATCGGCAAGGGTTCGGCTAAGGTCGCTGACGACGAGCCGAAGCGAGATACTGCGGAAAATGACGGCGGCGACTTGAAGCATCCGGCCATTCCGCTGGACCCGCCCGCCGACGTGAAAGTGGGGGATCGGGTCCAGTGGGTCAGTCAGGGCATGGAACAGTTTGATGTTCCGCGTGCCGTGACTGAGATTTTCCGCGATGCCGAGCGCGGCTGGTTCGTCTCAGTGCGAGGTGAAAAAGGAGCGCTCCCGATGGAACAGGTTGAGGTTATCGAACAAGGCGGCGCACCACTGCGACGCTCGGCCGGCGTATCGGCCGTCGGAACGGTGGAGCAGCCGATTGAGGTTTTCTTGTCGGCTGGCGGGCGATTGCAGATTAGCGCTGACATCGATCATGAAGGCGTGGATACCCTGATCGACATGCTGGAAAAATATAAGCCAATCCTCGCGCTGGTGAAGAAGCCTCACTAACGGCGAGGTTTCCTATGCTTCCAAGTCCAGCGTCCCCGATGAAAAGTCACGGACCACGTTTGGCGCGGCGCTCGGCTTCGTCCTTCGCAAGCGCGTCCTGAAACCGTTTCCGATCCACGCCGAACAGGCGCTTGGTCAGCCGTCCGAAACGAGACAGCGAGCCGGGTTCGACCGCGTTGTCCGCGTCCTTGGCGGTGCCTTCATGCGGCGCTGGCGATTGCAGCATTGGCTGTCAGCTCCCGATAAGTGAGGCGGCGTCCCGTGATGCCGCGAAGGGTGGCAGCAAAGCGGCTCGCATCCGTGCCCTTCCGCTCGTTGAAGCGGAACGTGTGTTCGTCAACGTAGCGGCCAAGGTGGAACGGCTCAACGCTGATATAGGTGCCTTTGATCGAACGCTTGAGCAGCGCCCAGAAGCCTTCAATCGAATTGGTGTGATGCGCGCCTTTGACATATTCGCCCGCGCTATGGCGAACGACACCGTGTTCAAAGGTGCGGCCAAGATGGCGGTAGCCGGAGTGTTCGTCAGTCGAGACGGTGGCAGTCGGCTCGCAAACGGCGTGAACGAAACCGTCCAGTGTGCCGGTGTCTGTGCGCTCGATCACCGCCGCGATTGCCTTGCCGTCCCGCTGTAGCGCGCCGATCACCGCGACCTTGCCAGCGGTGCCGGGAGCGTTCTTGGGGTCGCCCTTGTGCCGGTTGATCGCCTTGCCGCCGAAATACGTTTCGTCGGCCTCAACGTGCCCGTCCATCTTCTCGAAGGTGCCGAGCTTCATCGCAAGCCGAATGCGGTGGTTCATGTGCCAGGCCGACTTTTGCGTGATGCCAAGCGCCCGCGCCATTTCGTAGGAGCTGATGCCGTTCTTGCAGTTTGCGACCATCCAAATAGCGACGAACCATTTGTCGAGCGGAAGCGCGCTGTCCTCGAAAATGGTGCCGACCTTGGCGGAGAATTGCTTGCGCGGGTGCTTTTCCTTGCACTCCCACAGGCGGCGCGTCGCAATGAAGCGAACGTCCGTGCGGCCACAAGTCGGGCAATGGACGCCTTCCGGCCAACGCAACTCAACCATGTGATTGAGCGCCACGTCCGGGTCCGCAAAGTAGCGGACTGCTTCCATGAGGGTGCGGGGTTCCTGTGCCATGCCCCCTGATAGGCTCAGCGGTTTACTGAGTCAAGTATATTATTCCTTCCCCACAAGGGGGAGGGGCTTTCTAAGCGGGTCGCTAATTGAGTCCGGACCTTAGGCCGGACGTCTATTGCGGTTCGAGAGTGCTTTCCTCGAGCCGGCGGCGGCGCTCGGACGCGTCGCGCTCGGCCCGCCCGTCCTGCTCTGCCTGCCGGCGCGCCGCTTCCGCCGCTGCCGCTTGCTCGGCCTCACGCCGACGCGCCGCTTCGGCCTCGTTCCGCTGACGCTCCGCCTCCCGCGCTGCCTGCTCCTCCGCCCGCCGCGCCGCTTCGGCCTGCGCCTGCGCGGCCGCCTGACGCTGGACCTCCTGCGACGCTGCCCGTTCGGCCTCCTGCGCGGCCTGACGCTGGCGCGCTTCCTCCGCCTCGGCCTGACGGCGCGCCTGCGCGGCTTCCTCGGCGGCGCGCGCCTGCCGGGCATTTTCCTCACCCGCGCGCTGCGCTTCTTCCACCGCCTGCATGCGGCGGCGCTCATCCTGCCGCCGGCCCTCGGCCGCCTCGGCCGCCTCGGCCTCACGCCTGGCGCGCGCCGCTGCTTCCTGCTCGCGCTGCGCCCGGGCCATTTCCGCGGCGTTGCGGCGGTCGCGCTCCGCCTCGCTGCGCAGCACTTCCTCCCGGCTGATCGACGCGCCGCTGTCCTGCGGCGGCGCTTCGTCCGGCACGCGCGGCGGGCGGGACAGCCGATCAGGAGATGTCGGCCGGTACGTCGGCTCCGGCCGGACCTCCGGCGTCGTGACCGGCTGCTCGGACGTCACCGGCCCGGGCGGGCGGGGCTGCGGCCGTTCGGGGCGCGGGTTGGTGGCCGGCGGCGTCGGCCGGTCGTCGCGCGGACGGTCCGGGCGATCTGGCCGTTCCGGGCGGGTGCCGCCGTCATTGGGACGATTTGGGCGGTCCGGCCGGTCCGGACGATCGGGCCGGTCGGGGCGGCTCGTGTCATTGTCCGGGCGGTTGGGTCGATCGTCGCGGTCGCGCGGTCGATCAGGGCGATCGTCGCCATCGCGGTCGCGCCTGCGCACGCCGGGCGGCGGCGCGCCGGCAAAGCCGCTGTCCCGCCAGCGCCGGTAGGCGTCGCGGGTCTCGCGCCGCCGCCGCCGCTCGTCATCCAGCGCGGCACGCGATGCCGCCTCGTCGCGGACCCGATAAAGCTGCCAGTCGCGGTCGGCGCGCCAGCGCGCAGCCCATTCGTCTCGCGAGCGGACCATGAATGTCTCGACCTGGCTCCAGTCCCGCGCCGCGTGCCGTTCCCAGCCGACACGCTGCGCAGCCTGAAACAGTGCCTGGCCTTTGCGCTCAAGCGCGATCAGGCCTTCGATCGACAGCAAAGGGGGAACGTGGGGAGCGGTCCGACCAGTGACATGCCGCTGCAAATCCGGACCGAAAAAGGGGGGATTGCCGCGTAAATAGTGGACGACCAGCTGGCCGCGATCGAAACCGCCGGCGTAGTCGCCACCGCGTACAAAGAATGGACGACTCTGGCCCGACTCGAACAGGAGGACGGCATAGCCACCCTCGCCATCCGTGAACTCCAGGACGAGAGCGCCGCCGACCTCCCATGCGAAAACCTGCTGGCCCTCGTCGATGAACGTATAATCAGGCGGTGACTCGGCCACCGCGTCGAGCAACGCGTCCGACCGGTCGAGCCAGGCATAGGGGTCGAACGAGTCAGGCTTGGGCGGCAGGCCCGCGACCGGCGGCCCATAGCTGGTCTGCATCGGCGCCGCACACGCCGAGAGGCCCAGCGCCGTCGCCAGTCCCAGCACCGCAAGTCTGAAGCTCTTCCCCGCCTTCATCTCATACTCCCGCCCCGTCGAACCTCCATAGTTCGTGACGGGCAGTGAACGAAAGCTGACGCGCGGTCAGACGGTGAGCGGCAATTCGCGCTGGTCTGGATCGAAACGGTGCCAGCCGGAGGGGCCGAGCTTTTCCAGCGGCTTGAAGCGCGCCTTATAGGCCATGCGCCGGGAATCCTCGACCCAATAGCCCAGATAGACGTAAGGCAGCCCCGCCCGTCCGGCGCGGACGATATGGTCCATGATGATGTAGGTGCCCAGGCCCGGCCGGTCCGCTTCGGGATCGAAGAAACTGTAGATCATCGACAGCCCGTCCGCCTGCTGGTCGGTCAGGCAGGCGCCGACCAGCCGCCCCGGGCGACCGTCCGTGGAAGGCTCGCGATATTCGACGATGAAGGTGCGGACCGGGCTTTGCTCGACCATGTCGGCGAAGTCGCTCTCGTCCATATCGACCATCCCGCCGGTCGGGTGCCGGGCGGCGAGATAGCGGCGCAGCAGGCGATATTGCTCG
This sequence comes from Sphingomonadales bacterium, assembly GCA_038255245.1. Lineage (GTDB taxonomy): Bacteria > Pseudomonadota > Alphaproteobacteria > Sphingomonadales > Sphingomonadaceae > Allosphingosinicella. The sequence continues at coordinate 382 of JBBSLM010000093.1, read as the reverse complement.
GCTGTCGCCCACGGCTTGCAGGCGGTAACTTCCAGATCGGCATTGCGCTTCAGCGTGCGGCGCTGGCTCGCGCTGGCCTGGAATTCCGAGGCGACCACGCGCACCGACACGCAGGACGCGCAATTGAGGCAACTGGGCCGGTAAGCGACATTCTGGCTGCGCCGGAAGCCGATGCGGCCAAGCGCGTCGTTCAGCTCGTCGGCATGGCCGCCATTCAGCTCGGTGAAGACCTTCCGCTCGATCTTGCCCGGCAGATAGGGGCAAGGCGACGGCGTCGTCACGAAGAAGCGGGGAAAACGGAACGGTGCGCTCAAACTCAAATGCCCCGGAAAAATGTGCAACCCAGCGTCTTATGCGGCGATGGCGGACACATGAAAAGCGG
>JBBSLM010000092.1:0-7659 GCA_038255245.1 Sphingomonadales bacterium | reverse complement strand
GGCCTGCTGCTCGACCTCGCCGGCGTGGTGATCATGGTCGGAACGGTGTGGGCAATCACCTCCCTGATGGGCTAGGGGCTGCGGGCAAGTGAGCCCGGACTAGCCCTCCCCCTTGTGGGGAGGGTTGGGAGGGGGCCGGCCGCGTCTGCGGCCGAAGGCTTTTGTTGGCGGCCCTTCCGGCTGCGCCGAAAAGTCCGCGCCCCCACCCCAACCCCTCCCCACAAGGGGGAGGGGCTTTTCCGGATGCCACGATTGAGGCCTCAGGTGCGTTAGCCTGGGCGATAGGAGCGAACATGGAAGACGAATCCGACCTCACCGGCACGACCGCGCGCCGCCGGCCCAAGCCGCCCGTGGTGGCGATCAACAATCGCAGGCTGAAGCCATCGACCCTGATGATGGGGCACGGTTTCGACCCGACCTTGTCGGAAGGCTCGCTGAAGCCGCCTATCTTCCTGACCTCGACCTTCGTGTTCGAGAATGCGGCGGCGGGTAAGCATTTCTTCGAGGGCGTGACTGGCAGACGGCCGGGCGGGGCCGAAGGGCTGATCTATTCGCGCTTCAACGGGCCGAACCAGGAGATTCTCGAGGACCGGCTTGGGCTTTGGGAAGATGCCGACGACGCGCTCGTTTTCTCCTCGGGCATGTCCGCCATTGCGACCTTGCTGCTCACCTTCGTGCAGCCGGGCGACGTGATCGTCCATTCGGGCCCGCTTTACGCGGCGACCGAGACCCTGATCGGGCGCATTCTCGGCCGCTTCGGCGTGACCTGGCTCGATTTCCCGGCCGGCGCGACCGGCGACGAGATCGCCGCAGTGATCGACAAGGCCAAAGCCCAGGGGCGGCTGTCGCTCATCTATCTGGAAAGCCCCGCCAACCCGACCAATGCTCTGGTCGACGTCGAGGCGGTGCGCGCGGCGCGCGATGCGGCCTTCGGCGAAGAGGAACGCCCGCCGATCGCGATCGACAATACGTTCCTCGGGCCGCTCTGGGCACAGCCGCTGCGCAACGGCGCGGATTTGTCCGTCTACAGCCTGACCAAATATGCCGGCGGGCATAGCGATCTGGTCGCGGGCGGGATCACGGGATCGAAAGATCTGATCAACGCGATCCGCATGATCCGCAACACGATCGGCACGATCACCGATCCGAACACCGCCTGGATGCTGCTGCGCTCACTGGAGACGCTGGAGCTGCGGATGACTCGCGCGGGCGAGAATGCGGAGAAGGTCTGCGCCTTCCTGCGCGATCATCCGAAGGTGGAGAGCGTCGGCTATCTCGGCTTCCTTGAGGATGGCGGCGACGCGCGGCAGGCGGACATCTACCGCCGCCACTGCACCGGTGCGGGCTCGACCTTCTCGCTTTATCTGAAGGGCGGCGAGCGCGAGTCGTTCGCCTTCCTCGACGCGCTGAAGATCGCGCATCTCGCGGTGAGCCTTGGTGGCACCGAGACCCTGGCGAGCGCGCCGGCGGCGATGACGCATCTGTCCGTGCCCGACGAGCGCAAACAGGCGCTGGGGATCACCGACAATCTGGTGCGCATTTCGATCGGCGTGGAGGATGCGGACGATCTGATCGCCGACTTCGACCAGGCGCTGGATACGGTTTGACCGATAATCCTCCCCTCGTTTTCGAGGGGAGGGGGACCAGCGAAGCTGGTGGAGGGGCGCGAGCGATAGCGAGCGTTCTTCCGGGCCAAGTCCGCGCTTCGCGCGGCCCCTCCACCACTCGCTGCGCGAGCGGTCCCCCTCCCCTGCAAATGCAGGGGAGGATTATTTCCACTCCGCCACTTCCCATCCCTCCGCCTTCGCCAAATCCAAAAGGGGGCGGTGGGAATTGGCGGCGACGGGTTCGTCGGCCCAATGGTGGACGACCGCGTCGGAAACGTGGTCGGAGTAGAAGCGGACGTGGATGGCGTCGCGCTCCAGGCCCTCGCGCTCCAGCCAGGCGAGAATCATGTCGTGCTTGGCGGCGCCATAGCAATTCGCGCCGTCGATGCGGGCGAGGGTGCGGCCCTTCGCATCGACCTGCTGGAGGGTGCCGATCACGTCGTCGAAGCCGAGGCGCCGGGCGATGGCGGCGGCGTAGAGGCGGTAGGAGGCGGTGGCGAGGACGAGGCGGCGGCCGGCTGCCTTGTCCGCGGCGATTGCCACGCGCGCGCCGGGCAGGATGTTGCCGGCCAATTGCGCATCGGCGAAGCTTTCCACCGCCGCCGCCAGCCGCTCGGGGGTGGGACGGCCGATCAGCAATGTGTAATTCAATTCCTTCAGGCGGGCGCGATCGATCAGCTTCAGCACGTAGGCAGCGCCGGTGATCGCCGTCGCCGGCAGCAGCGCCAGCCGGAGCGGATTGAGGCGACGGGCGGCGTGCAGCAGAAACGCGGTGAAGGTCGCCTTGCGCGTCACCGTCTTGTCCATGTCGTAGATGGCGAGCGCGATGCGGGTCATGGCTGCGCTTTGCACCGGCGAGCCACATCCTGTCCAATTCCCGCAAATACTTGCCGCACCGCGCAAATTGCAGCAGGGTCCCGCGCGAAATGGCGACCATCGCGGACAGCTCGGAGGAATATCAGGACGGCCGCCGTATCGTCCGGCTGTCGGGCAATCTCACCCTGGCGCGAATCCGCTCCGTCACCCGCCAGCTCGAGGGCGCGGGGGACGAGAAATTGCTCGTCGATCTGAGCGACGTCGAGCGGATGGATACGGTGGGCGCGTGGACGCTGCACAAGCTGGCCCGCGACCATGATGTCGAACTGGTCGGCGCGGATGCGGACCAGCTCGCCCTGATCGACAATGTCGCCGCGGCCGATCGCCCCGGCAAGCTGCGGCCGGATACGCCGCCGCCCTTCCTGCGCGTGGTCGCGATGACCGGCGAGGCGACCTTGACCGCCGGGCGGACGCTCGTGTCGCTGGTCGCCTTCCTGGGTGCGACGATGATGACCGCGGGCAAGGTCATCGTGCGGCCGCGCAAATTGCGTTGGCATGCGGTCACCAACCAGTTCGAGGTCGTCGGCGTGCACGCGCTGGTCATCGTCGGCCTGATGAGTTTCCTGGTCGGCATCGTCATCGCCCAGCAAGGCGTCGTCCAGCTCCGCCAGTTCGGCGCCGAGGTCTATGCGGTCAATCTGGTCGGCCGGATATCGTTTCGCGAGCTGGGCGTGCTGATGACCGCGATCATGGTCGCCGGGCGATCCGGCAGCGCCTTCGCCGCCGAGATCGGATCGATGAAACTCGCCGAGGAGATCGATGCGATGCGCACCATCGGCGTGTCGCCGATGGAGGCTTTGGTGCTGCCGCGGGTGCTGGCGGTGACGCTGGTGATGCCGTTGCTCGCTTTTTACGCGTCGATGATGGCGATCCTGGGCGGCGGCGTGCTGATGTGGCTGCAGCTCGATCTGCAGCCGATGGTGTTCATCCAGACCATCCGCGAGGTAACGCCGGTCAACGATGTTCTCATCTGCCTTATCAAGGCCCCGATTTTCGGCATGCTGATCGCGATCTGCGGTTGCTTCCAGGGGATGCAAGTGAGGGGCAATGCCGAGGAAGTCGGGTTCCGGACCACCGCCGCGGTGGTGCAGGCGATCTTCCTGGTGATCGTGCTCGACGCATTCTTCGCCGTATTCTTCAGTTCGATCGGATGGATATGAGCGGCGCGGTTCTGGAGAAAAGGGAAGCGGCCGAGCGCGGGCCTGACGGGCCGAACGCGATCGAGGTGCGCGGGCTGAAGAATTGCTTCGGCGAGCAGGTGATCCACGACGGCCTCGATCTCGACCTGCGGCGCGGCGAGATTCTGGGCGTGGTCGGCGGCTCGGGCACCGGCAAATCGGTGCTGATGCGCTCGATCATCGGCCTCCAGCATCCGGTCGAGGGCGAGATCCTGGTTTTCGGGCGCGACATGGTGGGCGCCGGGGTCGACGATTCGCGCGACATAAGGCGGCGCTGGGGCGTGCTGTTCCAGAACGGCGCCTTGTTCACCACCCTGACCGTGACCGAGAATGTGCAGCTGCCGATCCGCGAATATTATGGCCGGATCGATCCGGATTTGATGGACGAGATCGCCGCCTACAAGATTGCGATGGTCGGCCTCGCCGAAGATGCCGGGTCGAAATATCCGTCGGAGCTTTCCGGCGGCATGCGCAAGCGTGCCGGGATTGCGCGGGCGCTGGCGCTCGATCCGGAGCTGCTGTTTCTCGACGAGCCGACCGCAGGCCTCGACCCGATCGGTGCGGCGGCGTTCGACGCCCTGATCAGCCGTTTGCGCGATGGCCTTAACCTGAGTGTATTCCTGATCACGCACGATCTCGACACGCTCTATGCGATCTGCGACCGGGTGGCGGTGATTGCGGACCAGAAAGTGATTGCCGTGGGAACGATCCCCGAACTGCTCGCGGCCGACCATCCGTGGATTCAGGAATATTTCCTCGGAGCCCGCGGACGCGCCGCCGCACCGGCGGCGGAGGAATTGCGTGAGGCCGCGAAGCATCCGGCCGCAACGAGGAATGCCGGCTGATGGAAACCCGCTCGAATCAAATCATCGTCGGCAGCGTCGTGCTCGGCCTCATGGTCGGCCTGGTCTTCTTCCTGATCTGGCTGTCCCAGCCCAATCGCGAGGGCCGCAAGAGCTACGACATCATGTTCACCCAGTCGGTCGGCGGCTTGGCCAAGGGCGCGCAGGTGACCTATTCTGGCGTGCCGGTGGGCCAGGTCGATCTCGTGCAGCTCGACGAGCGCAATCCCGAAGTGATCCGGGTGCGCGTGACCGTCGATGAATCGATCCCGGTGCTCGCGCCCACGGCGGAAAGCGTGCAGCGCAACGCGCCGGACGGCACCACCGCCAGCCTGAGCCAGGTCGGCTTCACCGGCCCGATCCAGGTGGAACTGACCACGCCGCGCTCGCTGGCGCCGGGCCAGCGTCAGGCGCTGACGGCGGAAGGTCCCTATGGCGTGCCACTGATTCCGCCCCGGCCGGGCGGCTTCGCCGCGATTTTGAACAACGCGCCGGAAGTGCTCGAACAATTCCGCTTGCTCGCGGCGCGGCTCACCGACTTCTTCTCGCCCCGCAATCAGGAAAGCATCGCGCAAATCCTGGAAAATGTGCAGCGGCTGACGCGCGAACTGGGCGATCGGGGGCCGCAGATCACCGCGACGCTGAACGAAGCGCAGGAAACCATGCGCCGCGCCGGCGTGACCATCGAGCGCTTCGGCGAGCTGGCCGGCAGCACCGACCGCCTGATCAACCAGCAGGGCGCCGCGACCTTCGGCGAATTGCGCACCACGCTTGGCGCGGCGGCGCGCAGCCTGGAGGCGCTGCAGGCGGCGGTGAACGAGGCGCGGCCGGGCATCCAGACCTTCTCCGAACGGACCCTGCCAGACGTCGGTGCGTTGCTCAGGGACTTGCGGGCCACGTCGGAATCGCTGCGGCGGATTACCGAGCGGCTGGAGCAACAAGGTGTGGGCGGTCTGATCGGCAGCGAGCAGCTGCCCAATTACGAGCCGAAATGAGGTGATGAGGATGCGCAAGGTTCGTCTGGCTGCACCGGCAGCGATACCGGCGCTGGCGCTGTTGCTGAGCGGCTGCCTGGGCGGCGGATCGGCGCCGTCGGAATTGCTGACGCTGACGCCGAGCGCGGTCGTGCCGGCCGGCACGACGCGGAGCGCCGCGACCAGCGAAAGCGTGGTGGTGATGACGCCGACCGTGCCGCGCGAAGTGAACACGCGGCGCATCGCGGTCTACGTCAATCCGATCACGATCGAATATCTGGTCAACGCGACCTGGCTCGAGGAACCGCCGGAGCTGTTCCGGCGGCTGCTGTCGGAAACGATCGCGACGCGGACCGGGCGGCTGGTGCTCGACCCCAACAATTTCGCCGCGGAAGCGGGCGTGACGATCAGCGGCCAGCTGCTGCGCTTCGGCTTCGATCCGACGCGGATGGAGGCGGTGGTGGTCTTCGAAGCGGCGCAGACGCGGCGCGGCCAGCCTTTGCAGACGCAGCGTTTCGAGGCTCGGGTGCCGGTGACGGCCCAGACCGCGGTCGCGGTCACACCGGCGCTGAACGAGGCATCGAATCAAGTCGCGGCCCAGGTCGCGGACTGGATCGGCGGATAAGAGGGTGAGGGCGATGCGGGCGATCGGAGCGACCATGCTGATCCTGGCGGCAGCCGCCTGTAGTGGCGGCGCCGCGACCAATAATAGCGGCGCCGAAGCCAATGTGGCGGCCCCCGCCGCAGCGCCGACAAATGCGCAAAGGGCGGTGAGCGATCTGACCGAAGGCCAGCGCAACGGCGTCCTCTTTCGGGCGATCCGCGACGCGCGTCAGCCCTGCCAGAATGTCCGCGAATCCACGCTGAGCGAAACCCCGAACAGCGTTCCGGTCTACATGGCGACGTGCGAGAACAATGCCGTCTATGCCGTGGCGATCCGGGACGATGGCAATGCGATCGTCCAGCCGGTCATGCCTGCCGAGGAGGGCAAGCAATGATCGGGCGCGCGATTGTGCTTGCCGGTTTCATGGCGCTCGCGGGTTGCGGCGGCGATCGCGTCGTCGAAAGCGCCAATGGCGCCGCGCCCAACATTCGCATTGCAAATCCGGCTCACGACCGGCTCGTGGAACTGACGCCCGGCAATCAGCGTCTCGCGATGATGCGGGCAATCCGCGACAATGGCTATCGTTGCCAGCGCGTCGACAATGCGGGCTATCAGGAAGAATATCGCGACATGCGGATGTGGGTCGCGACCTGCGGCCAGGAGGAGCGGAATTTCGCCGTCTTCGTCGCGCCCAACGATACGGTACAGGTGCGTAATTGTGCCGATGCCGGCACGTTGTCGCTGCCGCGCTGCAACGGCCTGCCGCCCGCCGTGCCCGACCCGACCATGCCGGAATTTCAGGAAGGCGCGGCGGACGAGGCGTTCAAGAACAAGCAGTAAGGCCCGGCGCGCCGCTCAGCAGGCTTCATGTTTCCAGTGGCGGCGTTTGCCCTCGGCCATCCATTCGACCGCCAAAGCGAGCCGCTTGGCGCGGGTTTCGGGGCGCTTCGCCTCGGTGACCCATTCCAGATATTCGCGCTGTGCGCTCGGCGGGAAGCCGTCGTAGCTCGCCTGGGCGGCGGCGTTGGCGGCGAGCGCGGCCGCGAGATCGTCGGGCATCGCGATCGGCGATTTCACCGATTTGTTGCGCACCGGTCTGGCCCCGGCATCGATCAGGGCCGCACCCCGGCGGATCAAGTCCGCGAGCGCCGCCTCGCCGGGCAGATCGGCGATGCTGGCGATCCGGCCGAAATCGCCCATCGCGCCTTCCTTCGCATCAGGGCCGCGCACTTCCTCCCGGTCCCAGAAACCCAAAGTCGCATGCGCCTTGAACGCGGCCATGCCGGCCAGCGATTTCCCCTTATAGGTGAAGGCCGGCATGCCCCATTTGATATCCTCGTCGATTTCCGGCCCGGCGGCGTGCATCGCGGCGCGGATATGCTCCAGGATCGGCCGCGCGAAATCGGCCTGGCGGGCGATGTAGGCGTCGACGCGCTGGTCCCTGCTCATGCCCGCAGGATGCGACTCGTCGCGCGGTCAGGCAAGCCCCGAGGCTTCGGCAACGGCCTGCCGCCGCGCGACGACCGAGCGCCGCCAGCCGTCGGCGGTGAAGATGATGAGCGCGCTCCAGATCAGGCC
>JBBSLM010000091.1:0-7684 GCA_038255245.1 Sphingomonadales bacterium | reverse complement strand
TTTCTGGCAGAGCAATGACGGCGCGTGCGCCGCGGGCGACGTCCGCGTCGTCGCGATTGAAAACGCTCAGGCCTCATCCTCCGTGGGCTCATGCAGGCTCACCGGATGCTCGGGCTGCACTGTCGAGATGGCGTGCTTGTAAACGAGCTGGCTCATCCCGTCGCGCTTCAGCAGCATGCAGAACAGGTCGAACGCCGCAATCTCGCCCTGCAGCATCACGCCGTTGACCAGGAACATCGTCACCGGCTCGCCCGACCGTCGCACCGCCGTCAGGAACACTTCCTGCAGCAGCGTCGGCTTCTTTTTCTCCAGCGCCTCATCAAACGCCGACTCGATCTCGCTCAGGTCCAGCGGCTGAGCCGGCATCACCGTGGAGATGGCGTGCTTGTAGATCAGCTGCGCCTGTCCATCGCGGCGCAACAGCACCGAAAAATTGTCGAACCAGGTGATGATGCCCTGCAGCTTCACACCCTTGACGAGGAACATCGTCACCGGCGTCTTGTTGCGCCGGAGCGAGTTTAAAAACATGTCCTGGAGATTGTTGACCTTCTCGGCCATGGTCCGCGCTCCCTGATCGTTTATTGTTCTGTGGCGGGGCGACGCCGTTCCCTTAGCTAGCGCGTGTGCGCGCGCTTTCAATGGGCATTCATTCCTCGCCGTCCGACCGCGACTCGCCCAGTCCGAGCGCCTTCAGCTTGCGATGCAGAGCCGATCTTTCCATCCCGATGAAGGTCGCGGTACGCGAGATATTCCCCGAGAACCGCCTGATCTGCACCCGCAGATATTCCCGCTCGAACGTCTCGCGGGCTTCCCTGAGCGGCGTCCCCATGATCGCCTTCACCGCCTCCCCCGGGTTCAGCTGCGCCTGCTCGTTCAGGATTTCCGGCGGCAGCATGTCGATGTCGATGCTGGCCATCCGCTCACCCGGCGCCAGGATGATCGTCCGCTCGATCACGTTGCGCAGCTGCCGCACGTTTCCCGGCCAGTCATAGGCCTGCAGCGCCGCCAGCGCGTCAGCGGAAATGCCGGGGGTCTGCACGCGCCGCTCGGCCGCGTAACGCGCCGCGAAGCGTGTCACCAGTTCCGGAATATCCTCTCGCCGCTCCGCCAGCGCCGGCAGATGCACCGGCACCACGTTCAGCCGATAATAGAGATCCTCACGGAAGCGGCCGAGCGCGATCTCCTCCTGCAGGTCGCGCGCAGTGGACGAAACCACCCGCATATCGACCTTCACCATCCTCTGCCCGCCGACGCGGGTGAAACTCTGGTCGGTCAGCACGCGCAAGATCTTGCCCTGCGTCGATGGCGGCATGTCCGCCACCTCGTCGATGAACAAAGTACCGCCATGCGCCTGTTCGAGCAGACCGGGGCGGACCAGTTCGCCCCCCTCCTCCACCCCGAACAATTCCTCCTCGACCCGCTCCGGCGTCATCCGCGCCGCGCCGACGACGATGAATGGCCCGCGGTCGCGCGTGCTCCAGCCGTGCAGCAGCCGCGCCGCCACTTCCTTGCCGACGCCGGCAGGCCCCGAGATCAGCACCCGGCTGCCGGTCGCCGCGACCCGCTTCAGCGTCGCCCGCACGGTGTTGATGCCGCTGGACAGCCCGGTCAGCTCGGCTTCCTGCCCGATCTGCGCCCGCAAACTCTCATTCTCGCGCCGCAGCCGCTCGGTCTCGGTCGCGCGATGGACCTGGTGGATCAAATGCCCGGCCTCGAACGGCTTTTCGATGAAATCGACCGCGCCCTGCCGGATCGCCGCCACCGCCGTGTCGAGATTGCCGTGGCCGGAGATCATCAGCACCGGCAGGGTCGGATCGCGCCGCTTGATCTCCTCCAGCAGCTGCAGCCCGTCCAGTTTCGACCCCTGCAGCCACACGTCGAGCAGCACCAAAGACGGCCGTCTTTCATCCAGCGCCGCCAGCGCCTGCGTGCTGCCGGCCGCGGTGCGCGCGCTGAAGCCCTCATCCTCCAGCACGCCGGAAACGAGATCCCTGATATCCTGCTCATCGTCCACGACGAGGATGTCGAGCGCCATAAAACTCAGCTCTTTTCTTTGATCATGTCATCAACACCGACGGGTTCGCCAGAGTTCAGCCGGGCGAGCGCCGCCAGATCGAATATCATCCGCACCCGGGTGCCGCCGCCATCGGCATCCTCGAACGCCAGCTGCCCGCAATGGTCCTCGACGATCTTCTTGACGATGGCGAGGCCCAGGCCCGTGCCCTTGGCCCGCGTGGTCATATACGGCTCCGTCAGCCGCTTGCGATCGGTCGGCAGGCCGATACCGGTATCGCTGACGACGATCACCAGTTCTTCGCGCTCCACCGCCATACCCAGCGTCACGCGATCCTCGGCTTTCCCCTCGCCATCCTCGCGGCGCTGCTGGATCGCCTCGACCGCATTCTTGACGATGTTGGTCAGCGCCTGGCCGATCAGCCGCCGGTCGCACAGCATGGTCGGTGCCGGCTCCGGCACGTCGAGCACGAACCTGACGTCCGGATGCGCGACCTCGTGCAGGAACAAGGCCTGGCGCGCGATCTCGCCGATCGCCTCCTCGCGAAATACCGGCTTGGGCATCTGTGCGAAGGACGAAAATTCGTCGACCATCCGCCGCAAATCGCCCACCTGGCGGACGATCGTCCCGGTCAGTTTCTCGAATGTCGCCGGATCGCTCTCGATCTCCTTGCCGTAGCGCCGCTGCAGCCGCTCGGCGGCGAGCTGGATCGGAGTCAGCGGATTCTTGATCTCGTGCGCGATCCGCCGGGCAACATCCGACCATGCCGCCCGCCGCTGATCGAGCAATTGCTCGGTGATGTCGTCGAAGGTCAGGATATGGCCGGCCTCGGTCTTCACGCGCTTGACCGCGAGCGTGTGCACCTCGTCATCGCGATTGATCTGGACGACGCCCTCGCCCTCCTCGGCGTCGAGATGACGGTCCAGTTCCGGCGCGAGTTCGGCCAAAGGCTGCCCGATCACCGCGCGTTCGCTGGTGCGCAGCAGGGCCTCCGCCGACGGATTGATCAGCTGCACACGCCGGTCCCGATCGACCGAAACGATACCGGCGGTGATGCCCGACACTACCGCCTCGATGAAGGCGCGGCGATTTTCGACCTGCGTGTTGGCGGCGACCAGGGCGCTGGTCTGCTCCTCCACCCGCGTCGTCATCCGGTTGAAGGCCTGGCCCAAAGTGCCGATCTCGTCGCGCGCCCGCGCGCCGGGCACGCGCGCCGACATGTCGCCCTCCGTCACCCGCCGCGCCGCCGCCACGAGCTGCCCCACTGGCCGCACCATCCGGTCCGCCAGTTGCAGCGCGATCCAGATCGCCACCGCGACCACCAAGAGGGAGACGATGAACAAGGCGGCATTAAACTGAAGCTGATATCGCCGGGACTGGTCGAGGATGGCCTGGTAATCGCCCGCGGCCTTTTCAGCGGCTTGCGCGATCCCCGTTAGGGCCGTCGCATCGCGCGCGCCGTAAATATAGATGCGAGCCTCCGGATCCAGGCGCACCACGCCTTCGATGCGGTCCTGGCTGTCATACTTCACTTTAACCTCGCCCGCCTGCATGGCGAGCAATTCCTGGGCGGAGAAGCGCGATTCGAGCGGCCGGTCATACAGGTTGATACCGACCTGGACCTGGATCGCCCCCTCGCTGTTGATGGTCAGCAACACGCCTTCCAGCAGACGGCGATTGGTGGTCTGACCCAACAGGAAGTCGCGGAACAGAGGCGTTTCCGTGCCATATTGGTTGATAAAGTCGACAGTGTCCCCGCCCATCGTCCCGACCTCGGCTTCGACGTCGGCGAGTTGTTCTTGACGATATTGCTGCGCAACACTTTGGCCACTGTTGAAGATTCCGCCAGCCTGCTCGGAGAACCAGAAGTTGATCCCGCTCTGCAGCAACAACGAGGCGAAGATTACGACCAGCAAAGTCGGGACGCTCGCGATCAGCGAAAAGATTGCGACGAGCCGGACGTGCAGCCGCCCCCTGCTCCCGATCTGCGTCCGCGCCGCGCGACGGATGGCAAAACGGCGGGCGAGCAGCACCATCAGCGCCATCGCCGGAACCAGGTTCGCGACCAGCAGCCCAGCCACTGCCGGTGGGCTCAGTAACCCGTCCTCCTCGCCGCGCGAGGTCACCATTAAATAGCTCGCGGTCGCGACGCCGATCATCAGCAAGACTGCGAGCGACTCGACGACCGGCATCAGCCGCCCGCGCTCGCTGGCCACGGACAGCCGGCGCAGCCAGCGTGGACGCTTGCGGCCCGTCTCCTGGGCCGCGACCGCGCCCTCGCCATTCTTTTCGATCATGCCTCGGGCCGCATCCACGCGCGGCGCCTAGCACAGGACTGTGGCTGAAAGAACACAGTTTCTGCCTTCGTTCCGCCCCAATCTAAATTTGGGTCAGGATTGCAGTCGAAACGGCGCGTCAGGCCGCCGCCTTCTCCAGCCAAGGGTCGTAGAATTCGCGCAGCATCGACACGGCCAACGCGGGATCCGACACCTTGTTGAAGGCGTTGCGGAACTCCGCCGAGCCGTAAATGCCCTTTGTATACCAGCCGATATGCTTGCGCGCGCAATTCGCGCCGATCACCGGGCCGTACAGGTCCAGCATCGCCTGATATTGTTCCAGGATGACGCCGAGCTGCTCGCCGAGCGACGGGTCCGGCAGCCGCTGCCCGGTTTTCAGCCAGTGCATGACCTGCTTCAGCAGCCACGGCCGGCCATAGGCGCCGCGGCCAATCATCACCCCGTCCGCGCCCGATTGCGCCAGTGCGGTATCGGCATCCTCGATCGAGCAGATGTCGCCATTGACGAACACCGGAAGGCGCGTCGCCGTCTTGACGCCGCGCACGAACGCCCAGTCCGCCTCGCCCTTGTACATCTGGTTGCGCGTGCGGCCGTGCACGGTGATCATCTGCGCGCCCAGATCCTCGGCGATATGCGCCAGCTCCGGGGCGTTCAGGCTGGCATGATCCCAGCCCATCCGCATCTTCACGGTGACGGGCACCTGCACCGCCTTCACCGTCGCCTCGATCAGCGACGCCGCCAGCGGCAGATCGCGCATCAGCGCCGATCCGGCCTCGCCATTGACCACCTTCTTCACCGGGCAGCCCATGTTGATGTCGATGATCGCCGCGCCGCGATCCTCATTGAGCTTGGCGGCTTCGGCCATCTCCTTGGGCGAGCAGCCGGCCAGCTGCATCGACACCGGATCCTCGCTCGGGCACCAGGTCGCCTTCTGGATCGACTGCCGCGTCTCGCGGATCATCGCCTGGCTGGCGATCATCTCGCCCACCGTCAACCCGGCGCCATAGCGCTTCACGATCCGCCGGAACGGCATGTCGGTAACGCCCGTCATCGGCGCCAGCACGACCGGCGTCTCGATCCGTACCGGACCGATCTGAATGGGTTTCACACGGGACATGGGCGGCCGCGACATAGTGGAAGCGCCGCTTTCCGGCAAGGTTCAGCCCTGCGCGGGCGCTTCCATCCGCGGAAACAATGCCTGCGGCGGCGCCAGCCGGAAATCATGCGCCTGCAACCGCGCATAGAAGCCGTCATCCTCAAGATGACGCCACGCCCGCTGGTCCGCCGGCACGCCGAGTTGGTCGAGCAACCGTCCCGCGGCGCCGGGCACCACCGGCTGGATGGCGATACCAAGCATGCGGATCGCCCGCACCAGGGTGGCCAGCACCGCCTCCATCCGCTCCGGATCGGTCTTGCGCAGCGCCCAAGGCGCCTCGGCGTCGATATATTGGTTGCAGGCGAAGACAGCGCGCAGCCACGCCTCGACCCCCTGGCTCAGCGCCAGTGCCCCGAAATGATCGCGCATTTCCACGCACAGCGCCTCACGCACCGTCGCGAGCAGCGCCTGATCCGTCTCGCCGCGCGGCAGACGCCCCTCGAGATTCTTGACGATGAACGAGAGCGTACGCTGCGCGAGGTTGCCGAAGCTGTTGGCCAGATCGGCATTCACCCGCGTCACGATGGCTTCCGGCGAATAGCTGCCATCCTGCCCGAAACTGACGTCGCGGATCAGGAAATAGCGGACCGCATCGACTCCAAAGGCGGTCACAAGCTCCTGCGGGGAAACGACATTCCCGACCGACTTGGACATCTTCTCGCCGCGCAGCAGCACGTGGCCGTGCCCGAACACCTGTTTCGGCAGCGGCAGCTTCGCCGACATCAGGAAGGCCGGCCAGTAAACCGCGTGGAAGCGGACCACATCCTTGCCGATAATGTGCAGATCGGCTGGCCAGAACTTGCGATAGGCCTCTGATTCCGTGTTCGGAAAACCCACACCAGTCAGGTAATTGGTGAGCGCGTCGAGCCACACATACATGACGTGGTCCTCGCTCTCCGGCACCTTCACCCCCCAGTCGAAACTGGTCCGCGAGATGGAGAGGTCGCTCAGCCCGCCCTCGACGAAGCGCAGCACTTCGTTGCGCCGTGCTTCCGGGCGAATGAAGTCCGAATTCGCCTCATAATGCGCGAGCAACCGGTCCTGATAGGCCGACAGGCGGAAGAACCAGCTCTCCTCGATGGTCCACTCGACCGGCGTGCCCTGCGGCGAGAATTTCTCGCCGGTGTCGGCGACGACCAGCTCCTCCTCGTCATAATAAGCCTCGTCACGGACCGAATACCAACCCTCGTAGCGGCCGAGATAGATGTCCCCCCTGGCCGCCATGCGACGCCAAAGCTCGCGGCTAGCCTCGTGATGGCCGGCTTCGCTGGTGCGAATGAAACGATCGAACGAGATGTTAAGCTGATCGTCCATCTGCCTGAAAAGCGAAGACATCTCGTCAGCCAGCGCCCGCGGTTCGACCCAACGCTCACGCGCCGCCTGGGCCATCTTCAGGCCATGCTCGTCGGTCCCGGTCAGGAAAAAGACGTCGCGCCCCTGCAGCCGCTGGAAACGCGCGATCGCGTCGGTGCAGATCGCCTCATAAGCGTGGCCGACATGCGGCGGCCCGTTCGGGTAATTGATCGCGGTCGTGATGTAGAAAGGCTCGGCCATGCCCGGTCTTTAGGCTGGGGCGGGATCGGATCAAGCCTTGCGCGGCGCGAGCCCCGCGATCAGCCCGGCCATTTCGAACGCGGTCGCCTGCGGCTCGAGCGACTGGCGCACCGCAATCCGGGACAGCGATTCCGCTTCCTCCCACAGCCCGATCGCACCCGCCAGCGCCGCCCCGCGCCGCTCCCGCGCCGCCGCGGCGATAAAGGACGGAGCACGCGCGAGAAACGCCTCGTAACGCGGCTGAGCGCTCTTGCCGGCTAGGCTCTGCGCGAGCGCCGACCGCTGGCGATTGGACGGGTCGCCGTCCCGGGCAATGGCCGTCATTGCCTGGTCGATCCCGGCTATGTCCAACCCGCGATAGGTCGCCGCGCGCCCCGGGGCCCCCCTCCCCGCCACGGCCAGCGCCTCGATCTCTGCGGGCAGCGCGTCGGGGATCGCCTGCGCGAGCGCCCGCTTCATGTCCGCTTGTTCCAGCGGCGCGAGCCGAAGCAGGCGGCAGCGCGAACGGATCGTCGGCAACAACCGCTCCGGCGCGTGGCTGACGAGCAGGAACACCGTGCTGCCAGGCGGTTCTTCCAGATTCTTGAGAAGCGCGTTCGCTCCGCCCGTCTCCAGATCATCGACGGCATCGATTACGATCACCCGCCATGGCGAATAGGTCGG
>JBBSLM010000090.1:0-7751 GCA_038255245.1 Sphingomonadales bacterium | reverse complement strand
GGGTCAGGGCGCCGGCGGCTCGGGCCGCGTCGTGTCGTTCACCACCACGGACCAGCCGGCGCAGGTGATCGATTTCTACGCCAATGCCGCGGGCCAGGCCGGGCTGACGACCACGGCGCGCAGCGCGATGGGCCCGAACGCCACACTGGCACTGACCAAGGGCGAGGAGGGGATCGTCGTCACCGCCACCGGGCTTGGCGGCACCACCCAGGTGCAGATCGCCGCGGGCAGCCGCTAACGCATGTCCGGTAAAGGCGGCACCGGCCCGCGCCCCCACCCGGCCTCCCAACAGCGTATCCTGGAATGGGAGGACGGGTGGGGGCGCGGGCCGGTGCCGATCCCGCGCAAGCGGGACAGACTCTACCACACACAAAAAGGGCGCCGGCGCTATTCGCGCCGGCGCCCTATGTCTCCAGGGAGCGGAGATTACATTCTGTTGGCGGTGTTCGCCATCATGGCGCCGTTGCCCATTGCGCGATTCTCGATCGCGTCGGAACGGTTCTCACCTTCCTGGCGCACCTCGTCGGCCCGATTGTACATGTCGGCGGACATATTGTCGGCCTTCTGCTCGATCATGTCGGCCCGATTCTCGGCGGCGTCCTCGACCGCGTCGGCGCGGTTTTCGACCGGCGAGCGGTTGCACGCGGCAAGGCTGAGCATGCAGGCAATGCCGGCGACGGTGGCGATGGTTTTCATGATTTGGATCCCTGTTTTTCAAAAGGGAGGCGCGCGACAGCGTCGCACGCCTCAGCTCTGCGTAACATCGTTACGACAGGGGAACCGCTATCGTGCTGTTTCGGTTCCGTTTCTTGCGACGAACCGATTCGTCAGGCGATTTCGTGCGCGGGCAGCTTGATCTCGCCCTCGTCGTAACCGTCCCAATAATGCACCCGCCGCGCCGACACGCGGATCAGGGTGAGGCCGGGGGTGTCGATGCCTTGCTCGAACCAGCTGTCGAGGTCCTTGTTCCAATGCGCGGCGAAGTCGGCCTTGTCCTGGCTCAACGTCGCCTCGCCCTCCACCGTCAGGAAGAAGGGCCGCATCCCGAGCAGCCCGGATTTCGCCTGATAAGACAGGCCGACCTTGGGATCGCGGCGGATATCGCCGACCGTGCGGGTACTCTCCAGTGCGAAGAACCAGACATCCCCGTTGAACGCGACGTCGCGATTGTTACTCATCGGCCGCCCGGCGATCGCACCGTCTTCGGCCCGGGTGGCGAGTATCGTGAAGTCGATGTCGCGCATCTTTTCGGCCAGTTCTTCCATTGTCTTTTCAGCCATGGTTCATGCTCCGCGGTCAAAGGGTTGCGGGGCGAACGCGGCGACAGCGGCAATGGTTGCCGCGAAGCTCTCTGCCAGCCTTCGTGACAAGCCGTGACGTTTCGACTAAGCGACTGGAAAACAGGATAGAATCGGAGAGAGCAGTGGGTCGGACAAGGCGTTTTTCGGCATCGGTGGCGATGATGGCTCTGGTCGCGGGTTGTGGCGGCGGCGGCAGCGGTGGTGGTGGTGGCGGTGGCGGGACCGCAGTCGTCCCTCCGTCGACACCGCCCGCAACCGCCGGCTGCACCCTCTCCGAGCGCCAGTCCTGGGTCTCGGCGCAGATCAACGAATGGTATCTGTTCCCGGATCTGATCGCGACGGGCGTCAATCCCGCGGCGCATACCAGCCTGAACTCCTACGTCGATGCGCTCGTCGCGCCAGCCCGCGCGCAGAATCGCGACCGCTTCTTCACCTACGTGACCTCGATCGCCGAAGAGAATGCCTTCTTCAATTCCGGCTCGAGCGCCGGCTTCGGCGTTCGCCTGTCGACCGATCTCGCCGCACGCCGCTTGTTCATCGCCGAAGCGTTCGAAGGCGCGCCCGCCCTCGCTGCCGGGATCGATCGCGGCACGGAAATCCTGGCGATCGGCACCACGAGCGCGAACTTGCGCACGGTCGATTCGATCATCGCCACGGAAGGGGCCGCCGGGATCACCAACGCGCTCGGCCCGTCCACTGCGGGCACCGTCCGGATATTACGCATCCGCGACAGCGCCGGAACGCGCGAGGTTTCGGTCACAAAGGCCGATTTCGCGATCACCCCGGTGTCGAGCCGCTACGGCGCGCAGATCATCAACGATGGCGCGCGGCGGGTCGGCTATGTCAATCTGCGCACCTTCATCAACACCGCCGATCCGGCGTTGCGCAGCGCGTTCAGCAATTTCCGCGCGCAGGGCATCACCGAAGTGATTGTCGATTTCCGCTACAATGGCGGTGGCTTGGTCTCGATCGCCGAGTTGATGAACGACCTTTTGCTCAACCGTCCGTCGTCGAGCATTCAGGGTTTCGTGGCGTTCCGCCCGTCCAAGGCGAGCAATAACGAAACGACTTTCTTCGCGCCGCAGCCGCAGTCGATCAGTGGCATGCGGGTCGCCTTCATCGGCACCGGCAGCTCGGCCTCGGCCAGCGAACTCGTGATGAACGCGTCGCTGCCGTATCTCGGCGCGAATGCGGCCCTCATTGGCAGCAACACGTTCGGCAAGCCGGTCGGTCAGATCGCGCTCGACCGCGCCGCCTGTGACGACCGCCTGCGCGTGGTTGCTTTTGCTACGCAAAATTCGGCCAGACAGGGCGATTATTACACCGGCCTCGCGTCGAAATTCCAATCGACCTGCAGCGCGGCCGATGACGTGACCCGCCAGCTGGGCGACCCGAACGAGGCGTCCACCCGCGCCGCGCTGGATTTCCTCGCTGGCCGGCCCTGCGCCGCCGGGGCGATCGGCGATGCCGGCGGCGGCGGCACCGCCGGCGCGCCGGGCGAAAGCGGGCAGGGCGCGACGGCGACTGTCGCCGCGGAAGAGAACTATGATCTGCTGACGCCGGACCGGCCGACCACGCCGCAGCGCGAAATACCGGGCTTCTTCTAAGCGGCGGCCCTTTATCGGGGGCGGCGGCGGGGCGGCGGCCCCGCCTTAATCGTCGTTGTCCTCGTCCCGGTCCGCCTGTTCCTGGGCGATATCGGTATGGTGGTCGCCCGTCTCCTCGATCGACGTGACGCTCCAGACTCCGCGCAAATCCCTGCGCACGACGGCGGCATAGGCACGGCCGTCGCTGGTGGTGAAGCTGATCTTGTAATTGGCTCCGGCCGCGGACTGGACCTGGGCAGAGGTCACTTCGCCGAGTTCCCCGCCCACGCTCTCGGCGGCGAAGGCAGCTGCCGCCTGGACCTGGGCGTCGTCGACGTCGGCAGCATTATAGCCGCCGAGCACCCGGGACGACTGGGTCAGCGCGGACCCGGTTGCGCAAGAGGCCGACAGGCCGGCGGGAAGACTTGCAGAAGCCAGCAGCATCAGACTTGCTAATATCATGGCAATCCCCCTCCAGGCGACCCCATCCGATCGCACCGCCATTCTCGACTCGGCGCAATGCCCCCAGCCTGAACGTTACGGTTAGGCAACGTTCGGGAAAAGCGCCAGTCTCGGGATAGGGCCGCGCGCGCTCGAGCGCTCAATCCACGCGCGAGCCGACCGGTGCGGGATCGCTGGCGGGGAAGCTCTCGTCCGAGGTCTGGTCGGTCGCG
The DNA here is from genome assembly GCA_038255245.1 of Sphingomonadales bacterium. GTDB lineage: Bacteria > Pseudomonadota > Alphaproteobacteria > Sphingomonadales > Sphingomonadaceae > Allosphingosinicella. The sequence continues at coordinate 4,190 of JBBSLM010000090.1, read as the reverse complement.
GTCCAGTCCTTCGGGGGGTCGCGCATCGCGTCGGGGCCGGCTGCCCGGGTCGCGCTGAAATCGCCCGCCGAATCCTGCTCGTCCTCGCTCAGGGCGGCGCCGCGCGGCCGCCGGTCGGTGTAGCGGTGATAGGCGCTGACCGCCATGTAGCCGAGCGCCGCGGCGCCGATCGTGGCCAGAATCGCCGAGGTACGGTTGAAGCGCATATGGAATTCCCGTTCTGAAGGTTTGCGCGAGGAACATATGGAAACAGGTGCGGTTCCGCATCCGAAACTATATGACCGCTGCCAAGGAGCAATGCTTGCCGCATACCGACACCCTCTCGCCTGTCATCCCGCCCGAACTGGAGGATGAGGTGCGCCGATTGCTGACCAAGGCAAGCGAACGCGAGTTGATGCTGGCGACGGCGGAAAGCTGCACCGGCGGGATGCTGGCGTCGTTGCTCACCGACCTTCCCGGTATCGCCCATTGTTTCGAACGCGGGTTCGTCACTTACACCGATGAGGCCAAGCAGGAGATGCTCGGCGTGGCGGCGGCATTGCTCGCAGACCATGGCGCGGTCTCGCGGGAGGTGGCGCTGGCGATGGCTGAAGGCGCGCTGGACCGTTCGCGCGCCAACATCGCTTTGGCCGTGACCGGCTTCGCCGATAGCGGCGACGAGCCTGGCCTGGTACACTTCGCTTGCGCCCGGGCAGGACGCCGGACCTTGCATCGCGAAGACCATTTCGGCGACATCGGCCGCGGCGCGACGCGGCTCGAATGTTTGCGGGTCGGGGTGGAGATGATGACGGAGATGTTGTGATGGCCGCAGGCCGCTTGCCGTTCGAAGCGATCCACCGCCACGGCTTCGTCCGGGTCGCGGCGGCGAGCCCCTGCGCCTCGTCGGGCGACGTGACGTTCAACGTCGATCAGGTGCTGGAACTGGCGCGGCAGGCGCAGGAGCGCGGCGTCGACCTCGCAATCTTCCCGGAGCTCAACATCTCCTCTTATGCGGTCGACGATCTGTTCCTGCAGGACGCCTTCCTGGACGCGGCCGAGCAGGGCATCGCCCGGCTGGCCGAGGGCAGCGCGGAAATCGACACAATCCTGGTCGTCGGGGCGCCGCTGCGCCGCAACGGTCGGCTCTACAATACAGGCCTCGTGCTCAGCCGCGGCCGCATCCTCGGGGTCGTGCCGAAATGCTTCCTGCCCAATTACCGCGAATATTATGAGAAACGCTGGTTCGCCTCCGGCATCGGTACGGAAGGCCTGACGATCCAGGTCGCCGGGCAGGACGTGCCGTTCGGCCCCGACCAGATTTTCGCCGCCGATGGCCTCGCCGACTTCATCTTCCATATCGAGATTTGCGAGGATTATTGGGCGCCGCAGCCCCCGTCGACAAACGGCGCGATGGCGGGCGCCCTGATCCTCACCAACCTGAGCGCCTCCAACATCACCATCGGCAAAGCGGATGAACGAAAACTCCTCTGCGCCGCGCAGGCCAGCCGTTGCCACGCCGCTTACGTCTATTCCGCTTCAGGGCCGGGCGAGAGCACGACCGATCTGGCCTGGGACGGGCAGGGCTCGATCTACGAGCTGGGCGAATTGCTGGCCGAGACCGGGCGGTTCGATCGCGGCAACGAGCTGGCGATCGCCGATATCGACGTGCAGCGCCTCCGGCTGGAGCGGATGCGCAACGGCACCTTCAACGACAATGCCCGCGCCGCCGGCCATCCCGAGACCCGCTTCCGCCGGATCGGCTTCGAGCACGCGCCCGCCGCCGGCGACATCGGCTTCGAGCGGCCGCTGCGGCGCTTCCCTTATGTCCCCAACCGCCGCGAGCAGCTCGATCAGGATTGCTACGAGGCGTTCAACATCCAGATTCAGGGGCTCGCCAAGCGCTTCCAGACGACCAGCGGCAAGCATCTGATCATCGGCGTTTCCGGCGGCCTGGATTCCACCCACGCTTTGATCGTCGCCGCCAAGACCTGCGACTGGCTCGGCCTGCCGCGCTCCACGATCCTGGGCTACACCATGCCCGGCTTCGCGACTGGCGACACAACCAAGTCCAATGCCTGGGCCCTGATGCGCGCGCTCGGCATCGAAGGCGCGGAGATCGACATCCGCCCCGCCGCCACACAGATGCTGAAGGACCTGGGTCATCCGTTCGCGAGCGGAGAGCCGGTCTACGACGTGACCTTCGAAAATGTGCAGGCGGGCCTGCGCACCGACTATCTGTTCCGCCTCGCCAACCATCGCAGCGGCTTCGTAATCGGAACCGGAGACTTGAGCGAAGTCGCGCTCGGCTGGTCCACCTACGGCGTCGGCGACCAGATGAGCCATTATGGCGTCAATGCCGGCGTCCCCAAGACGCTCATTCAATATCTCGTCCGCTGGGCGATCAAGTCCGGCCAATTCGATGCCGACACCGACCGGGTGCTGGACGCGATCTTGCAGACCAAAATCTCGCCCGAACTGATCCCGCCGGGCGAGGACGGCGCCATGCAGTCGACCGAGGACAAGATCGGCCCCTACGAGCTGCACGATTTCTTCCTGTTCCACATCCTGCGCCACGGCCTGCCGCCGTCCAAGGTCGCCTTCCTCGCCTGGCAGGCGTGGAAGGATGCGGAGTCCGGTCTGTGGCCTTTCGACTATCCCCAGACCCACAAGCGGGAATACGACCTCGCCACGATCCGCAAATGGCTGGAAGTCTTCCTCTTCCGCTTCTTCCAGCTCAGCCAGTTCAAGCGCAGCTGTATTCCGAACTCCCCGAAGGTCAGCTCGGGCGGCGCCCTCAGCCCCCGCGGCGACTGGCGCGCGCCCAGCGACGGCACCGCCGCGCCCTGGCTGGACGAACTGAAGGCAGCGTTCGACGAATAGCCACCCGGCTTGCCTGTCCTGTCCGGATAAGGCACCAGCGCATCGGGCCAGTAAACGGCGGGCGCGATCCGCTGGACAGGGAGATTGATCGACATGCTCACGCGCTTTGCCGCAGCCACTTTGATGCTGCTTTCGACCACCGCCATCGCCCACGCGCAGCAGCGCGGCGGGGCCCGCGGCGGCAGCACGGAAGCGCCGGCCTGGGACGTGAACGCGCCTCCCGGAGCGACTGTGCGCCAGGTGCGGATCGACACGGACGAAGGCACGTGGACGAATGTCGACGTGTCGCCGGACGGCGCCAGCATCGCCTTCGACATGCTCGGCGACATCTATGTGATGGGCATTGCTGGCGGGACGCCGCGACGGATTACCTCGGGCCTGGCGTACGACCAGCAGCCGCGCTTCTCGCCCGACGGGCGGCGGATCGCCTTCACCTCGGATCGGGCCGGGGGCGACAATATCTGGGTGATGAATGCGGACGGCACCGGCGCGCGCGCGATCACCAGCGAGACCTTCACCCTGCTGAACGCCCCGGCCTGGAGCCCCGACGGCCGCTTCATCGCGGCGCGCAAGCATTTCACCACGCAGCGTTCGGCCGGCACCGGCGAAATCTGGCTTTACGACGTGAACGGCACCGGTGGCGGCCAGCAATTGGTCGAGCGGCCCAATCCGCAGCACCAGAAGGAATTGGGCGAACCGGCCTTCGCGCCCGACGGCCGCTCCATCTATTTCACCCGCGACGCCTCGCCCGGCGGCACCTTCCAATATGCGCAGGATTCCAACGAGGGCGCGTTCATCATCGAGCGCTACAATGTCGACAGCGGCGAGCGCAGCACCGTCACCGGCGGCCCCGGCGGCGCGGTCCGGCCGACGCCTTCGCCCGACGGCCGCTGGCTCGCCTTCGTGCGGCGCGAGGGCGGGGCGAGCCGCCTGTTCGTGAAGGACCTCGCATCCGGCCGCGAGCGGCGCATCTATGACGACCTCGATCTCGACCTGCAGGAGACCTGGGCGATCCAGGGCGTCTATCCGAACATGGACTGGACGCCCGACAGCCGCTCGATCGTGTTCTGGGCCGGCGGCAAGATCCGCCGCATCGCGCCGGAAGGCGGTACCGCCAGCGAGATTCCGTTCCGCGTCGCCGACACCCGCGCCGTGATCGATCCGGTGCTGCCGGTGATCGACGCCGCCCCGGCCAATGTGAACACCCGCATGATCCGCTTCCCGGTGCTGTCGCCGGATGGCAGCCAGGTCGTCTACGAGAGCCTCGGCCGCCTCTGGATCCGTGCCGCCACCGGCAATGCCCAGCCGCGCCGGCTGACCGCGCCCGATGG
>JBBSLM010000089.1:0-7754 GCA_038255245.1 Sphingomonadales bacterium | reverse complement strand
CTTTGCCGGCGCGATGAAGCGCTGGGGCTTCGGCGGTCTGCGCGCCACCCACGGCGTGTCGGTCAGCCACCGTTCGCACGGTTCGACCGGCCAGCGGCAGGATCCGGGCAAGGTCTTCAAGAACAAGAAGATGGCCGGCCACATGGGCGCGCGCAATCGCACCCAGCAGAATCTCGAAATCGTCCACACGGACGCGGCGCGCGGCCTGATCTTCGTGAAGGGCTCCGTGCCCGGTCACAAGGGCGGCTGGCTGCTGGTCAAGGACGCGGTGAAGGTCGCGCGCCATCAGGACGCGCCTTACCCGGCCGGCCTGCGCGATCCGGCGCACAATGAAGATGCGAGCCCGGTCGAGATCGACGCGGCCGCGGTGCACGAATTGCCGCCGCTGCCGAGCGCGGAAGAAGTCACGGCCATCGCCGCCGAGCAGGAAGCCGGAGCGCTCCCCGATGCGCCGCGGCAGCCGCCGCTCGATCCCGGCGCCGCGGACGAAAATCCCAAGGGCGGGAACAGCTAAGCCATGAAACTCACCACCAAAACGCTCGACGGCGGCAAGGGCTCGGAGATCGAGCTGAACGATGAGGTGTTCGGCATCGAGCCGCGCGCCGACATCCTGCACCGCGTCGTCACCTGGCAGCTCGAGAAGCGTCGCGGCACTGCCCGCGGTGCCCGCGAGCGCAGCGATGTTGCCCGCACCGGCAAGAAGTTCGGTCGCCAGAAGGGCGGCGGTACGGCTCGCCACGGCGATCGCCGCGCCCCGATCTTCATCGGCGGCGGCAAGGCCCACGGCCCGCGCGTTCGCGACTTCAATCCGTCGCTGAACAAGAAGGTTCGTGCCCTCGGCCTGAAGATGGCGCTGTCGGCCAAGGCGAAGGACGGCAATCTCGTCGTGCTCGATTCGCTCGACATCAAGGACGCCAAGACCCAGGCGCTGCAGGCGAACCTCGCCGGTCTCGGCTGGGGCAAGAAGGCGCTGGTGATCGACGGCGACGCGATCAACGTCGGCTTCGCCCGCGCCTCGTCGAACCTTCGGGAGATCAACATGCTCCCGGCGATCGGCGCCAACGTCTACGACATCCTCAACCACGAGACGCTGGTCCTGACCCGCGCCGCGGTCGAGCAGCTGGAGGCCCGCTTCAATGGCTAAGCTCTTCAAGCGCAAGAGCGCCGCCGCTTCGGCCAAGCCGACGGTGAGCCTCAACCATTATGACGTGGTGATCGCGCCCCACATCACCGAGAAGGCGACCCTGCTCAGCGAGCATAATGCGGTCGTGTTCAAAGTCGCCGGCGACGCTTCGAAGCCGCAGATCAAGGCGGCGGTCGAGGCTCTGTTCAACGTCGGCGTGACCAACGTGAACACCGTCACCCAAAAAGGAAAGACCAAGAAGTGGAAGGGCACGCCCTACCGCCGGTCCGACTTCAAGAAGGCGATCGTGACGCTGAAGGACGGCGATTCCATCGACGTCACCACCGGGATTTAAGGCGATGGCACTCAAAACATACAACCCGACCACGCCGTCGCAACGCGGCCTGATCCTGGTCGACAAATCTTCCTTGTGGAAGGGCAAGCCCGTCAAGGCGCTGACCGAAGGCAAGCGCAAGACCGGCGGCCGCAACAACAAGGGCCATGTGACCAGCCGCGGCATCGCGGGCGGCCACAAGCAGAAGTATCGCTACGTCGATTTCAAGCGGCGCAAGTGGGACATGGTCGGCACTGTCGAGCGGCTGGAATATGATCCCAACCGCACGGCCTTCATCGCCCTCATCAAATATGAGGATGGCGAGCTGGCCTATATCCTGGCGCCGCAGCGGCTTGCCGAGGGCGACCAGGTGATCGCGGCGAAGAAGACCGACGTGAAGCCGGGCAACGCCATGGAATTGGGCCAGATGCCGGTCGGCACCATCGTCCACAATGTGGAGATGAAGCCGGGCAAGGGCGGCCAGATCGCCCGCGCCGCCGGGACCTACGTCCAGGTCGTCGGTCGTGACCGCGGCATGGTGATGGTCCGCCTGAATTCGGGCGAGCAGCGCTATATCCGCAGCGATTGCATGGGCACGGTTGGCGCGGTCTCGAACCCCGACAACCAGAACCAGAATTTCGGCAAGGCCGGCCGCAGCCGCTGGATGGGCAAGCGTCCCCTCACCCGCGGCGTCGCCAAGAACCCGGTCGATCACCCGCACGGCGGTGGTGAAGGCCGGACCTCGGGCGGCCGTCACCCGGTCACGCCCTGGGGCAAGCCGACCAAGGGCGCTCGCACCCGTTCGAACAAGTCCACGGACAAGTTCATCATCCGCTCGCGTCACGCGAAGAAGAAGAGGTAATCGATGGCCCGCTCCGTCTGGAAAGGTCCGTTTGTGGAATTGAGCCTGCTCAAGAAGGCTCAGACCGCTCAGGAGACCAATGCGCGCGCGCCGATCAAGACCTGGTCGCGCCGCTCCACCATCCTGCCCGACTTCGTCGGCCTCACCTTCAACGTCTACAACGGCCGCAAGTTCGTGCCGGTGTCGGTCAATGAGGACATGGTCGGCATGAAGCTGGGCGAGTTCGCACCGACCCGCTATTTCCCGGGTCACGCTGCCGACAAGAAGGGCAAGCGCTGATGGGACAGGTGAAGAACCTCCGTCGCGTCGGCGAGACCGAGGCGCTGGCCGTGGGCACGATGATTCGTGGCTCGGCGCAGAAGCTGAACCTCGTCGCGCAGATGATCCGCGGCAAGAAGGTGGAAGAGGCGCTCAACATCCTCTCCTTCTCGACCAAGGGCATGGCGATCGACGCCCGCAAGGTGCTCGCCTCGGCGATCGCCAATGCCGAGAACAACCACAATCTCGACGTCGACAGCCTTGTCGTCGCCGAGGCCAGTGTCGGCAAGTCGATCACCATGAAGCGTTTCGCCGCCCGCGCCCGCGGCCGTGGCACCCGCATCGAAAAGCCCTTCAGCCGCCTGCGCATCGTCGTGCGCGAAGCCAGCCAGGAAGCTTAAGTCTTATGGGTCAGAAAACTTCCCCCATTGGTCTGCGCCTACAGATCAACCGCACCTGGGACAGCCGCTGGTTCGCCCGTGGCGACGATTACGGCCGGCTGCTGCTCGAAGATCTGCGCATGCGCCAGTACATCATGAAGGCGCTGCCGCAGGCCGCGATCTCCAAGGTGGTGATCGAGCGTCCGGCCAAGCTGTGCCGCGTCTCCATCTATGCCGCGCGCCCCGGCGTGATCATCGGCAAGAAGGGCTCGGACATCGAGAAGCTGCGCAGCAAGCTGAAGGAATTCACGTCTTCCGACGTGTCGCTGAACATCGTCGAAATCCGCAAGCCGGAGATCGACGCGCGCCTCGTCGCACAGGGCATTGCCGACCAGCTGGAGCGGCGGATTGCGTTCCGCCGGGCGATGAAGCGCGCCGTGCAATCCTCCATGCGCCTCGGCGCCGAGGGCATTCGCGTGGTCTGTGGTGGCCGTCTCGGCGGTGCCGAAATCGCCCGCACGGAAGGCTATCGCGAGGGACGGGTTCCCTTGCACACCCTGCGTGCCCATATCGATTATGCGGAGGCCACCGCCCAGACGACCTATGGCGTCTGCGGTGTGAAGGTCTGGATCTTCAAGGGTGAGATCCTGGGCCACGATCCGCTGTCGCAGGACCGGTTGACGATGGAGGCTCAGACCTCCGGCGTGCGCCCTGCCCGCGACGATCGCCGCTAAGCGCCTGTTGGGATAAAAGAAAATGCTGCAACCAAAGCGCACCAAGTTCCGCAAGGCCTTCAAGGGCCGGATTCACGGCGACGCCAAGGGCGGAACGGACCTCAATTTCGGCGCCTTCGGCCTGAAGGCGATGGAGCCGGAGCGGATCACCGCGCGCCAGATCGAGGCGGCCCGCCGCGCGATCACGCGTCACATCCGCCGTCAGGGCCGTTTGTGGATCCGCATATTCCCGGACGTGCCGGTCTCGTCCAAGCCGACCGAAGTCCGCATGGGCAAGGGCAAGGGTTCGCCGGAATTCTGGGTCGCGCGCGTCAAGCCGGGCCGCATCCTGTTCGAGCTGGACGGCGTTCCCGGCCCGCTCGCCAAGGTCGCCTTCGAGCGCGCCGCCGAGAAGCTGCCGATCAAGGTCAAGTTCGTTGCTCGCCTCGGCGAGCAGATTGAGGGTTGAGTGAGATGAGCAAGATCGACGATCTCAAAGTCCGCACGGACGATGAGCTGGCGACCCAGCTCGGCGAGCTGAAGCGCGAGCAGTTCAACCTGCGCTTCCAGGCTGCGACCAACCAGCTGGAGAAGCCGAGCCGCGTTCGCGAAGTGCGCCGCGACATCGCCCGCATCAAGACCTTGCAGGAGCAGCGCTCAAGCGCTGCTCCGCAGGCTTAAGGAGAGATACGATGCCGAAGCGCGTCATGACCGGCACCGTGGTGTCCGACAAGACCGACAAGACCGTGGTGGTCCTGGTCGAGCGGCGGGTGAAGCACCCGCTGTACGGCAAGATCATCAAGCGGACGAAAAAGTATCACGCTCACGACGAGGCCAATGAGGTCAAGACCGGCGAGACCGTGCGGATCGAAGAGACCGCGCCGATCTCGAAGCTCAAGACCTGGAAGGTCGTCGAGCGGGTTTCGGCCGGCCGCGGCGAAGCGGTCGAAGCGAACGTTTGATTTTTGTGCCCGTGGCGACACGGGAAAGCTGATCGCCGGGCGGGTCCCGGTTGAAGTGAAGGGAATGGATCAATGATCCAAATGCAGTCGAACTTGGAGGTCGCGGACAATAGCGGCGCCAAGCGTGTCCAGTGCATCAAGGTGCTGGGCGGTTCCAAGCGGCGCTTCGCCGGCGTGGGCGACATCATCGTCGTCTCCGTCAAGGAAGCAGCGCCGCGCGGCAAGGTGAAGAAGGGCGACGTCCACAAGGCCGTCATCGTCCGCACCGCCAAGGACATCAATCGCCCGGACGGGTCGACCATCCGGTTCGATTCCAACGCGGCGGTGCTGATCAACAACAATCAGGAGCCGATCGGCACCCGTATCTTCGGGCCGGTCGTCCGCGAACTGCGCGCGAAGAAGCATATGAAGATCATTTCGCTCGCGCCCGAGGTGCTGTGATGGCTGCTGCCAAGATCAAGAAGGGCGACAAGGTCGTGGTCCTGTCCGGCAAGGACAAGGGCAAGCATGGCGAAGTCGTGAAGTCGATGCCGAAGGAAGGCAAGGTGGTGGTTTCCGGCGTGAATGTCGCCGTGAAGCACCGCAAGCCCGACCAGGCAAATCCGCAGGGCGGGCTCGAGCGCCGCGAAGCGCCGATGCACGTCTCCAAGGTCGCGCTCGAAGATCCGAAGACCGGCAAGGCGACTCGCGTCCGCTTCGAAGAGCGCGACGGCAAGAAGGTCCGCGTTGCGGTCAAATCCGGGGAAGTCATCAATGGCTGAGCAAAAATATCAACCGCGCCTTCGGCGCGATTTCGACGAGCGCATCGCGCCCGCGATGATGGAGAAGTTCGGTTACAAGAACCGGATGGAAATCCCGCGGATCGAGAAGATCGTCATCAACATGGGCGTCGGCGAGGCGAGCCAGGACAAGAAGCACGTCACGACGGCTGCCGCCGAGATGGAGCTGATCGCGGGCCAGAAGCCGGTGATCACCAAGGCCAAGAAGTCGATCGCCCAGTTCAAGCTGCGCGAAGGCATGCCGATCGGCGTCAAGGTCACGCTTCGCAAGGAGCGGATGTACGAGTTCCTGGACCGCCTGGTCACGATCGCGCTGCCGCGCGTCCGCGACTTTCGCGGCCTGAACCCGAAGTCGTTCGACGGCCGCGGCAATTACGCGATGGGCCTGAAGGAGCAGCTGATTTTCCCGGAAATCAGCTACGACAAGGTCGACAAGGTTCGCGGTATGGACGTGATCGTCACCACGAGCGCGAAGACGGACGACGAGGCGCGCGAGCTGCTGCGCCTGTTCAACTTCCCCTTCCCGCAGACCGAAGAACAGCAGCAGGCGGCCTGAAGGCCCCCTGCCCGATAGATCGAGAGAAGAGAGCTTAAGTCCATGGCGAAACTGAGTTCCATCAACAAGAATGAGCGTCGCAAGAAGCTGACCAAGAAATATGCTGGTCAGTATGCGAAGCTGAAGGCGAAGGCGGCCGACGAAAGTCTCGACGAGACCGAGCGGCTGATGGCCCGGCTGAAGATGGCGGAGGTGCCGCGCAACGGCAATCCGACGCGCATCCGCAATCGCTGCGAGCTGACGGGGCGTTCGCGCGCCGTTTATCGCAAGTTCCGCCTGTCGCGCATCATGCTGCGCGAATTGGGCAATAAGGGCCTGATTCCGGGCCTCACGAAATCGAGCTGGTAAGGGCACGATATGCCAATGACCGATCCCCTGGGTGATATGCTCACCCGCATCCGCAACGGCCAGAGGGCGAAGAAGGATTCTGTCCTTTCGCCGGCTTCGAAGCTGCGCGTCCGCGTGCTCGATGTGCTGCAGCGCGAAGGCTATATCCGTGGCTACAGCCAGGATGGCGAAGGCGTGCAGCAGAATTTGCGCATCGAGCTGAAATATTTCGAGGGCCAGCCGGCGATCCAGCATCTGTCGCGCGTGTCCAAGCCGGGCCGGCGCGTCTATTCTGGCGCGCAGGAGCTGCCGCGCATTCGCGGTGGCCTTGGCATCACCATCGTTTCGACGCCGAAGGGCGTGCTGTCGGATGCCGAAGCGCGTTCGCAGAACGTCGGCGGCGAAGTCCTCGCGGAGGTGTTCTAAATGTCCCGTATCGGCAAACGGCCCGTTCCGCTGCCCAGCGGCGTGACGGCGAGCACGGAAGGCCGCATTCTGTCGGTTAAGGGTCCGAATGGCACCCTGACCCTGCAGATGCGCGACGAGATCAGCTACGACATCGAAGCCGACGGCATCAGTGTCCAGCCGGCCAACGAGACCAAGCAGGCGCGGGCCTTTTGGGGCATGCAGCGCACGCTGGTGCAGAACCTCGTCACCGGCGTGACCGAGGGCTTCACCAAGGTGCTCGAGATCACCGGCGTCGGCTATCGCGCCGCGGCCCAGGGCAAGAATTTGAAGCTGCAGCTCGGCTACAGCCACGACGTCAATGTCGCCATTCCGGACGGCATCGACATCAAGACGCCCGATCCGACCACGGTCGAGATCAGCGGGATCGACCGCCAGAAGGTCGGTCAGATCGCCGCCGAAATCCGTCGCTGGCGCAAGCCGGAGCCCTATAAGGGCAAGGGCATCAAATATCGCGGCGAGTATATCTTCCGCAAAGAAGGCAAGAAGAAGTAAGCCATGGCGAAACTCTCTCTCTTTGACCGCCGCCGTCAGCGCGTCCGGACCTCTCTTCGCAAGCGCGCCGGTGACCGGCTTCGCCTCAGCGTTCATCGCTCGGGCCGCCACATCTACGCGCAGGTGATCGACGACAAGGCTGGCAAGACCATTGCCGCCGCCTCGACGCTCGAGAAGGACGTGCGCAGCGCGACCGGCGCCACCAGCGAAGCGGCGGCCGGTGTCGGCTCCCGCGTCGCCGAGCGTGCCAAGGCCGCTGGCGTTACCCGCGTGATCTTCGATCGCGGCGGCTTCCTGTTCCACGGGCGCGTCAAGGCGCTCGCCGATGCCGCCCGTGAAGGGGGCCTGGAGTTCTGATGATGGCTGACGAAAACAAGAACGAAACCCCGGCCGAAGCGACGGAAGCGCCGGCTGTCGAGGCACCGGCCGCACAAGCGCCGGCGGCCGAGGCTGCGGCGCCCGAGGCTCCTGCCGCGGAAGCTCCGGCGGCCGAGGCTGCG
>JBBSLM010000088.1:0-7948 GCA_038255245.1 Sphingomonadales bacterium | reverse complement strand
GCCGCGCCAGCCTGGTCGGTCGAGACCACCACCGTGGCGCGCCTGCTGGCCAACCCCGCCGCCAAGGCGGTGCTTGACCGTCACCTGCCGGGCTTCAGCGCCCACCCGATGGTCGGCCAGGCCGGCCCGATGACCCTGCGCCAGATCCAGGGCTTCACCCAGGGCCAGATCACCGACGCGCATCTGACCGCGATCCAGACCGACCTCGCCGCGCTTCCGGCGGGCTGATCGCAGCGGACGGCTACCCCGCCGCTGCAAAGCCGGCGGCGGGGAGCGATTTTCTAATTCCTTTGCAAATGCCGTCGAACCCGTGGATTTTGGCGTCGCCAAAAGGGTTGCTCGAGGGCCGATTGCATGGACGACCAGACCGACGCCGCGCGCGAATATGAACGGCTTCGCGCCGAACTTGCGGAGTTCGTGCTCGAAATCCTGTCCGAGCGGATCGCCACCGGCAAGGAGCCGGAGCTCAGCCAGGCGCTGATCGACGCGATCGACCGCCGCGTGGACGCAGCCGTCGATGAACGGCTCGGCAAGCTCGGGCCGGCCGACGCGACCCGCCCCGCGGCCGCCCGGCGCTCTACCCCTGTGCGCCGTAACACGCCCGAACCCAACAACCGTTTCAGGCTGATCCTGCTCGCCGCGATCGGCGCCGCCGCCTTGGTGGCGATTGTGTTCCTCGTCATCCGCTATCTGCCCGCGGGCCCGACCAACACGACCACCCGCACCGGCGCCGGCAATGACACGACGGTGATCCAGGTCGAGAATGGACAGATCGCGCCGCCCGAAAATCAGACGCAGAATATCGTCCTTCCGCCGCCGGCCCCCACCCAGCCGCAACCCGGTCCGGCGCAGCCGAACTGAGCGTGGCCACCGCCCCCGCCCGCATCGCCACCCTGGTGATCGGCCCGCAGGCCGGCGGGCGCGGCTATCGCGTGCTCGCGCGCAGCGCCGGGCCGCCAATTTCAGGCGCCGCCGAGGGCCGGCTGAGCGAAATGGCCTTGGTGATCGCCGGCTGGGCGGAGCAGAATGAACCTCCGGCCGCGGCCCTGATCCCGCTGTCGGATGCGACCGCGCCCGCCTTGCTGGTCCGCTTCGCTCATCTCGGTTCGGCCTCGCTCGGCAGCATCGCCTATGGCAATGCGCTTTTGCTCGACAGCGCGGCCTTCGCGGCTTGCGGCGGGCGGCCCGAGACGTTGCTGCCGTTGATCCCGGCACCGGACGGATCGCGCTCCTTCGCCGATGCCCCGCTGGAAGTGAACCAAGCCGCGCCTGCTTCCCCCCCATTGCGCGATTGGAGCGGCCTGGGCCTCGAGTGGCGCGACCGCCTCGTCGTCGTGGAAGACCGCGCGGAGGAGGAAGCAACGCTCTGCTCGATCCTGCGCTCGATCGGTCCGGCCGGCCCCGGCTCGCGCGTGCGCGGCTGGGCGACGACCGCTTCCTTGCCGCCCGGCGGAAGCTTTTCGCCGGCGCGCGAATTGCAATTGCTGGTCGTCGAAAAGAGCCGTCGCCGCCCGGCCATCCATCATTTGCTGGCCCGCGCCACCCCGACCGGCTTCGACGGTGAGCGGGTCGATCTCCCGCCCGCCGCGCGCGCCTGGGAGCGGCTCAAGTCGCTCGGCGCCCGCGACGTCGATATCGCCGAGGCGGTCGGTTCATTGCGCTGGTCGCCCGACCAGCTCCAGGCCGCCCCCGCGGACGTGATCGGCCCTGCCGCCGGCCAGGCCCTGCGCGCGCTCGGCGGCGAGGCGCGTATCCGCTTCATCCTCGCCCTTGCCGCACCGCACGGCGACGCGTTCGACCGCGATTTTGGTGGGATCGCCCGGCATTGGTTCGCGCAATTGATCGGCCGCGACGAGCTCAGCCCGCAACATGCCGCTTTCTACATCAAGGCGATTGCCGACGCGCCGCCGGAGGCGGTCGCCACCATGGCGCCGCTCGGTCCGTTGCTGGTCAAAGCCGGCACCGGCCGCTGGCTGCGCGGCCGTTCGTTCGACCGGCTGATCCAGCTCGGCTATGCCGATGCTCTGGCCGAGCGGGCGGACGAGGCCCCAGACCTGATCGCGGGTCTCGGCAGCGACGATCTGCCCACCCTGATCGGTCACATCCTGCAATCGCCCGACGAACGCGCCCGCGCGCCCGCCTTGCTCTCGGCCGCCTTGCGCGAGCTGGCCGACAATTCCGGCGAACCCGGCCCGCCGGCCGCCTGGGGCCAATTCTTCCCGACCGCGCTGCGCCAGCGCCTCTATGCTCCCGCCGGGCCGGACGAGCGCCGGCTCGGTTCACGCAGCGTTGCCCGCGCGACGTTAAGCCTTGACCCGGGGATGATGGGTCAACTGGCAAAACGCGCGATCAGTCTGCGCGACGACACCGCGTCCCCGCGTGAAAAACTGGACATGCTGGGCGCGACCCTCGAATGGGTCCGCCACAAAGGAGCGACGGCTTGAAGCGCTGCCCGAAACATTATTGGTTCGAATATGACGAGACGCAGGGCGGCTGCCAGCTGTGCGAGCGGGAGGGCAATATCGCCGCCGCACCGCCCCCTGTGCCGGCACCCGTGCCGACGTCTGTGCCGCCTCCCCCGACCGATGACTGGATCGAAGACATTACGGAACGGCCGAGCGCCGCCGCGCCCCCACCGGTCTGGACCCCGCCGCCGGTCGACATGAGCAAGCCGCCAGCGTCATCGTGGGAGCCTGCCGCCAACTGGCCCTCGCCGGACCCCGCCCCGCCGCCCGAGCCGGAACCCGAGCCCGTTCCGGTCGACCCGCTGACCGACGAGGACAGCCAGATCCTGGCTCAGCTCGAGCATCTGCGCGCCAACGGCGTCTTCACCATCCTGCTGATCGGCTTCTTCGCCGGCGGCAAGACCTGGTTCCTCAATCGGGTGAAGCACCAGCTCGGCAAGCAGGGCTATAACGTCTCGCCCCAGCCGCCGCGCAACCGCGCCCACGTTTCCACCACGCGCAACGCCGAAATCCACCACGCCCGCCGCCTGCGCGACGGCAAGGTGGAGAGTTTCGCGATCGTCGACATACCGGGCGAGCGGCTGCGCGACCTGGTCGACAAGAATTTCCACGCCGTCCGCTCCGTGCTCGCCGCGATGGACATGTGCGGCGCCTTGATCGTTGCGCTGCCGGCGGACGAGGTCCTGTTGTCGGAAGACGTCAATGCCGAGGCCGAACGGCTTGGGGGCGTACACAAGGTGCTGCTCGCCCGTTCCAAGGACGATCCGGCACTGCACGCCGTCGCCATCCGCGCCGACGCGCTGGTGCGCAAGGCTGGTTCGGTGGAAGCCGCGCTCGGTCAGGAAGGGCCGAAACGCGCCGAGGCTGACCGGCTGCGCGAAGCAGGGGAGACTGATGCGGAGCTCGACGCCGATCTGGAAGCGCTGAAGACGCTCGGGCGGGTCGATCGCCTCGCCATCGCCGATCCCGATTTGGCCGAATTCACCCACGATCTGTGCTTCATGACCGGCCTGATGTCGCGGCTGCGCAATGCCGGCTCGCTGAACGACCCGCGCTTCGATTTCCGCAAGATCGACCCAGCCATCGTCAACCTCCACATCAGCTCGCGCGACTATCAGCGCTTCTCGCGGCCGACCTTCGTGGCGATGACCAAGGCCGATCTGGTCAGCCATCCCGATCCGCTGCTGGATGCCCTGATCCGCCACAGCCGCGATCCCGAGATACGCTATACCTTCAGCGACGATCCGCTCGACACGCTGGCCAAGATGCGGCCCGGCCTGTCCGCCATGTTCCGCGAATGGCTGCAGAACGTGAAGTTCGACTTCGTCACCGCCTTCCACGAGCATGACCCGACCGACACGCGGATCAACTACAGCGCGGAACATTATGGCGTCGGCGCGGTGTTCGACTGGATCAGCCGGGCGCGCAATTGGGACGTGCGCGGCACCGGCGAGCGCAAAGCTGAACAGCGCGCGCGGCGGCTGCGACGGCTGCGCGACGGCAAGGCCAGCGTCGATCATGATTTCGCCCTGATGAAGGGCCCGCGCAAATGAGCCTGTTGCAGCCGCTCCGCGACCGTCGCCGCCGCCTGATCGACGCCGTCTATGGCGCCGAGGAGGATCGCGGTGCGAACATCTATCTCGCCAGCATCTGGGGTGCCGGCCTGTTGGCCTGCCTGATCTTCGCCGGCTTCACCCCATGGAACTGGCCAGCTGAGCGCGAGGGGCGGGTCGAAAGCCTCGCGCCTGTCTCCTGCGAAGCGATTCTGGGTGAGGATGACGAGGAACAGGCAGCCGCGCGCAACCAGAGCAGCACGAAGGCCAGGCCTAAGGCCGGGGCCCGCAACAGCTGCCGCCAGCTGCTTTCGGAAGCCGAGCGCAGCCAGCTTGGCCGGGTCGAGGCCACGATCGCCTATCTGCAGCGCGGCGGCGCCGCCCCTGCCCCGCTGGCGCTGCCGGAAGACGGCGTGCTGCGCGGCTGGGTCAATGCCAATATCTGCCGCCTGGGCGGCGCGGAGGGCGCGGATCGCGGCGCGCTTGCCTGGCATGTCGGCCAGGGGATTGGCGAATGCGGCGGCTGGGCCAAACGGGCGGCGGGTTTCCCGCTGTCCACCTGGCTCGGCTGGTGGCCCGGCATGCTGCTGACGCCTATGCTGATCCTCCTCCTGTTCTTCTTCTTGTCGCGCCACAGCCTGCGCCTGCCAGCCACCCGCCGCGAATATCGCCGCCTGTTCGGCTCCGAGCACAAGGCGCCGTAGCGTTGGGGGTAATCGAAGCAGTCGCTGCCGAAACCCCTTCCCCCCTTGTGGGGGAAGGATACCGCAGCTTGGCCGCGCAGCGGCTTAGCGGAGGTTGGATGGGGGGTGGCGAAGCGACGCTTCGCCGCGCTTGCCAAAGCAAGCGCACCCCCCACCCCAACCCCTCCCCCACAAGGGGGGTGGGGCTTTTCCCAGCCGTCATGCTGCGACCCTGACCATGAGCGGCGCTGGCATCACCTTCACCCTGCTCAGCCTCGCCCTCGCCTGGCTGCTCTGGCAGGGGCGGGGCGGGGAGGGGCAGCCGACCTGGCAGCTGCGGCTGCGCACCCTGATCCCCCCGGTCCTGCTCGCCGCGCTGATCCCCAGCGGCTGCGCCAGCGATCGCTTCGACGCGCTGCGCCTGTTCGCCAACGGCATGACCGTCACCGAGCGGCAGCTGCAGGGCGGCCGACCGCAAAGTGTCGCCGCGCCCGGCTGCGAGGATTATTTCCGTGCCGGCGACAGCCCGGTCTTCGTCGTCGGGCGGTTGCGCGGCTGTGTCGATCTGGTCGTCAACGACTGGAACGGCGCGTCGGTGGACGGCGCGATCGTCCGCCTCGATCATCGCCCCGGTGCTGCCCCCGTCCTCAATCTCGCCACCCGCGCGGGCGGGGGCGGCGCGCTGGTCGTGGCGCGCGACGAGGGTGGCGCGCGCACCTTCACCGGCGCGGTCGACCTGAATGATGGCGACAGCCTGTGCCTCCGCGCCTGCGAGGCGGGAGGGCGCTGGTGGACGTTCGACGATGGCGGCACGCTCACCGCTGGCGACGACACTCGCAGCATGTCGCTGCGCCCCGGCCCTTATGGCTGGGTGGAGCCCTACGGCCCCGCCGACCGCGTCCACCGGCTCAGCCAATTGCTCTGCGACGCGCCGGGCGACAGCGGCTGCGACACGCCTGCGCTGGCCGAAGGCGATCAGCCGGCCCTGGGCTTCCTGTTCCAGCGCGGCGGTTTCAATGGCCACAACTGGCAGGCGATGCTGCTGGATGCCGGCGCCCGCATCCGCCGCGCCGACGGTGCGATCGTCCGCCCGGCGCTGACAGAGCAGGTGCCACTGGCCGAAGGCGGCCGCCTGCATCTCGCGATCCTGGGGGTGCGCGGCAATGCGCTGCGCGAGCTTCGCAGCTTTTCGTTGGGCCACAGCCTCGCCGCCGAACCGGCGGCCGCGCGCCGCTTCACCCTTTCGCTCGACACGCCGGAAATGGTCGCGATCGGCCAGTGCTCGCAGCCGCTGTCGCGACTCGCGACCGCGCCCGATCAGGTGTCGCCCGAGGCCTTCGCGCTCAACAATTTCGGCAATCGCCCGGATGGCATCCTGTCCAGCGCCGCCGCCGGGCTTCCCGTCGATCGCTTCAACCTGTGCGAAAGCACCCGCTTCGCCTTCGCCTCGCCGCTGGGCGACGAAGCGCAGGGCCTGGGCGGCCCGATCCTGCGCCAGATCGAGTTCAGCGTGGACCGGATGGGCATCCCCTGGTTGCTGGTCATGCTCGCCTTCGCAATCGCCCTCATCACTCACGCCGCGAGCGAAAAATTGTGGCGTGACAAGCCGCTGGACAGCATCCTGCTCAGCCTCGTCCAATATCTGCTCGTCGTCCGCGCGATCATCGGCATCGAGGGCGTGTTCAACGATGCGGCGCTGAACTGGCGGCTGATCTACGCCGACGCGGCGGTGGCGATGGTCGCCCTCCCCGCGATCCTGATCGCCGTGCGGCGGCGCGACGAGAGCGCGCTTTCGACGCTGGCGGCGGTCGGCATTTTCCTTGCCCTGGCGCTCGCGGCCGTGTGGTGGTGGCTGGGGCGGCCGGACTTTATCGGTATGGTGCTGACAGGGTTGGCGGTGGTGTCGTTGGTGGCCCGAGCGATTACGCTGAAATTGCCCTCCTCCTCCCCCCTTGTGGGGGAGGATCGAGGTGGGGGGGCGGCGGCGTCTGCCGCCGAAGAGACTCCTTCTACCGGGCCGGACATTTCTTCGTCAGCCGCAGACGCGGCTGAGCCCCCCACCCAACCAGCGCAGTCGCAGGTCCGTCCCCCGGACGGACCCAAAGGCGACTGCACTCCCACAAGGGGGGAGGGCTTTTTTGCGAAGCTCCAAAATCTCCTCCACCGCCCCCCAACCTTTTGGCCAATCCTCCTCGCGATCATCGTCGGCGTGCGCATCATCCTCGGCCTGCTCGGCTATCGCGAGCGCTTCTTCGGTTTTGCGCTCTCGGCTTTCTACGTCCCCCTGCTGCTGATCGCCGTCGCCGCGATCGTCGCGCAGGCGGAGGCGAATCCCGAGCAGCGCCGTCGCTTCGGCTTCTGGTTCCTCGCGGCGCTCGCGGCCGGGGCGGGACTGGTCGCGATCGTCATCAACGATGTCGGCTTCGCGCTCGTCCACCTGCCGCCGATTGCCGGCGCGGCGCTCTGGCGGCTCAGGCGCTGGAGGGCGCAGGGGGCCGACCGCATCGCCACCGCGCTCTGGGCCGCGCCCGTCGCTGGCTTGGCCGGACTCTATCTGGCGCTCTGGGCCTTCGTCGCCCTCACCCCGCCGCCCGGCGAGGACGCACCGCTCGATCAGCGCGTCGCCTATGCGGTCGATGACAAGAGCATTGATCCCAATTGGCTCCGCCTGCGCGCCGTGTTCGCGCCCGACCAGATCCCCGCCATCGGCAACCGCGCCGCCGCCGTGCAGCTCGACCAGAGCGTTTTGCTCGGCGAGCTGACCGGGACCCTGCTCGGCCGCGGCTGGCTCTCGCCGGTCGATCTTGGCTCTTTCCGGCTGCAGGCGACCCATCTCAGCGATTATCTCAGCGCGTCGCATCTGATGGCGCCATTCGGCCGCCTCGGTGCGCTCGCCTTACTGCTGGTGATCGCCGCGGCGGCCGGCGCCGCCGTATCACGCCGCGTGCCGGCGCCGGCCGCCTGGCCCAACCTTGCCGGCGCACTCGCCATCTGGACCCTGTTCGGCGCCGCTGCCTACATGGTGCTGGCGAATTTGCTGCTGGTACCCTTTACCGGCCGCAACATCTATCTGCTCGCCGCCTCGTCCGGCGCCGATCTGATCGAGGGCCTGGCATTGTTCCTGCTCGCCCGCATCGGGCTTTCCGTCGCGAGGCGCGCATGAGCAGCCGGAGCGAACGCCGCCGCGCCGCCGCCGCGGCCGCCGGAACGCCGGTCGGGCGGCCGCTGCCGAACGCGCCGCTGCCGG
>JBBSLM010000087.1:0-7961 GCA_038255245.1 Sphingomonadales bacterium | reverse complement strand
GGCGGTTTGCGGGCTGGCGTGGCACAGAGCGGCGGCGCGATCGGCCCGCCCGGTCGCGGCGATGCCGGCGACGTAGAGGCGCTGCCGCTCCGGCGACCAGCCGTCGATGCGGGCGCGCAGCTTCACCGGGGTGAAGTGCATAGTGGAAGCGGGCTCGTGCGTCGCGGCGACGAGAGCGGCGATGATGTCGGGATGCGGTTCCATCCACGAGGGTAAAACAAGCGAAATCCTATTTTGCAAGTTCTTCTTCTGTTCTCATGCTGGATGCGGTCCGAGGCGGGCCGGGGAGGAAGAAGGCTGGCTTCACGCAAAGCCGCAAAGACGCAAAGTGGGGGGCAATCGTGGCGCGAAGCGCCTTTAAGTCCTGCATCTAGGACCGGGAGCTTCGACGGCAATGGAGAGTTAGCTTTGCGTCTTTGCGCCTTTGCGTGAGATCGTTTTGACTCTGCTCCTGCACCACAAGGCCGGAAGAGAAAGGCGTTCACGCAGAGGCGCGGAGAAGAAGGGGAGGCGCGGAGGCGCTGGCGCGTGGGGCCGATGGATCGCCGACACTCGGGCGCGGAGCCTGCTTTCGCGCCAAAGGCGCAGCTCCCTTCCTCCGCGCCTTGTCTTCCCCCTCCGCGCCTCCGCGTGAACGATTGCGCGTTGGCCCTATCAGGCCGGAGCCGAGCGGCGGCGATGATCGCTGAAGCGCTCGCCGTCCTTGCGCTGGGCTGCCCAGCTTGACGGGCGACCGGAAAGGACACAGATTTGCGTCCATGACCCTCGCCGGCTTCGAACGGATTGCAGTCGATCCCGCCATCTGCGGCGGTCGACCGGTGGTGGCCGGGACGCGCGTGCGGGTGACGGACGTGCTGGAGATGCTGGCCGGCGGGGCGAGCGCGGCGGAGATCGTGGCCGATTACCCCTATCTCACTGAAGCGGACGTGCGGGCGGTGCTCGCTTACGCCGCCGCGATGGCGGATCATCCGGTGGTGCTCGCCGCGGAATGAACTTCCTGATCGACGCGCAGCTTCCACCGGCTCTGTCCTTGTGGCTGCGCGAGCGGGGGCATGAGGCGGTTCATGTCAGCGAAGTGGGGCTGACCGGCGCGACGGACGCCGAGATCGCCAACCGGGCGCAAGCCGATGGGTCGGTGCTCGTCACGAAGGACGAGGACTTCGTAACGCTGCGGCTGCCGGACAGGTTCGCCCTGCTGTGGCTGCGCTGCGGCAATGCGACCAATGCCGCATTGCGCGACTGGCTGGGTCCACGCTGGGAAACGATCGAACGGATGCTCGAGGCGGGCGAGCGCTTTGTCGAAGTGCGTTAGCGGCAGGGAAGGCGATGGCGAAGGAGATCGAATGATGGGCAAGGTCGAAACCACCAAGTTCGATGCCGCCGACTATCTGGACAGCGCCGAGGCCATCGCCGCTTACCTCGACGCCTATCTGGAAGACGCGACGCCCGAGGAATTGCGCAAGGCGCTGGCAAATGTGGCGCGCTCGCACGGCGTGTCCGATCTGGCGCGGCGCAGTGGGGTGAGCCGGCCGGGGATTTACAAGGCCCTGGGGGAGGACGGGAATCCGTCGTTCGAGACGGTGCGGTCGATCCTGAGCGCGATGGGGGCGCGGCTGACGGTTGAGCCTGTCGGACAGGCAGAGGCTGCGT
Organism: Sphingomonadales bacterium; assembly: GCA_038255245.1. Classification (GTDB taxonomy): domain Bacteria; phylum Pseudomonadota; class Alphaproteobacteria; order Sphingomonadales; family Sphingomonadaceae; genus Allosphingosinicella. Next base: position 6,311 of record JBBSLM010000087.1, on the reverse strand, counting down.
AGGGTGGGGCGCTCAAACTAGTGCACTGTCACCGTAATCCCAACACCCAAAACATACTACGCCGCGTGCGGGACAATCGCCCTCTTGAGCGCCCCATCAACTTGCTCACGCGAGGGGTCAATAAGACGGAACAAGGCGTTCTGCTCTTTGGCAACCTCTTTAGTAAGTGTGTCAAGCTCGACTGATATAGATGTTAGTCCAGCGAACTTAGATTCAGAGTCCAAAATTGGACGCGATCCGTCCGGCGTCATGAGGCGCTTTGCTAATTCCTTATTGCGGTAACACGAGTCAAAGAACCTTTGCGCTTCCTGAAGGATATACAGCTCGTATGTATACCCCGCACGCAACGCATCCATATTAGCATGATACATTAATGCAGCTATATCGAAACTCGGCAATCGGGCCGCAGAGGTTTCGTTCTCTGCGTCGTTTTTTACATTTTTTACGAGCCTAATTGCTTTTTTTAATCCGCCCAGCACCGTGATGTCTCGGTCATTAACCCGCTTAATGTGAAGAAAGGGCAGGTTGCTCAGCGTGATCGGCACTCGTTTGTTTAAGATCGTCACAGCGCGATCATATTGCTGGTTAGAGGCCTGAAAGGTTGCTGTTTCGTGCCAATGAGACGGTACAACGTCCACAGGTCGCGCAAGGGATCCGCCGGAAACGGCAATGCACTTGCCGCCAGTGCAGTCGACGGTAGCAGCAGGGTATTTCACTCTTAAAAGAGTTTCCGACTCACGTCTCAATTCTTGCAGAGCGGTCAACGAGTTAAGTTGCGACGGAAAGTAAAAACCAATTCTACCTTTAGGACCCGATGCATCGTAGGTTATCAGCCGGTCGTCCAGCACCAGCAGGTCTACGTCGCTTACCCCCCGAATATGGACATTCAATGGCACCGAGCCCTGCAGAGCGAACGCGACGGGCATTGGCAAGCCACTCTTAAGCTGCTTTCCAACTCTTTCAGCCGTTTCGATTCCGATCCGTGTGTATTCTGGGCCGACTTCTTGCATCGCGCCGAGCGCGTATTGAGTGAACGGCTGTGCCAAGGCACGGTTCTGCCAAGCCTCCTTAGACAGACTTCCTAAAATAATCTCCGTAGCTGTTGCCTCAGGCAGCCCGACTAAGCGATCCGTACCGCGACGCCTCCTTGACAAACTGTCTAGTCTATCACTGATATTGCGCGGCATCAGGTGAACCTTTGAAGTTCTAGTGAGCCATACGTATTCCGCCCACGCCCGTTGAAATACTCACCGTTAGCAGAACGCAGGTCGGGCGCGAAGCAAAGCTCGGCGAAGCCGTGATGAGCTCTTAAGTTAGCTTCGCCAATTCTAGGTGTGTTCCGATAGTGATACATGACTCTGTATCCAACCGCGCTATCATACTGAAGCGATGCCGAAAGGCTATCTGATTCAGACTGGCTTGTGGCCAAATGTATGCGCAACCTATCCCAAGACTGCACAATCGTAACCTCCCCACTCCATGCCTCGGCGGGACTTCGATCAAGGCTTATCCCCGCGCACGTCCATTTTCCTCGTAGATCAGGAATCCTGAGCAAGCGACCGAGCCAGACCGTTTTCCAAAGATGATTGTCGAATAGCCAATACAATGCGGCATAAACTGCGGCCGCACTGACGAAAGACAGCGCTATCGGTGGGACATTGACGTTTAGGTCCAGCGCTTGGGCTAAATCCACTGCAGCCAAGATCAAGAAGACGAGAAGGGCTGACAGGCTGGCGGCGATAATGCTTATCCATCGACCGATATTTGATCGGTTGGAACCTCCCAATAGAGCATACTCGTGCTCAAGACGCATTTCTCGCCCTTCCGCCGTCTGTGCGACGCAGTATGGTTGGCGATTGGCCTCGGAGCAAGTGTTCTGGAAAAGTTCTCCCCAGAAAACTCAGCGTGTTGTGGGTACAGCGCTCTCGCGCGGCGCCTTCAAATCCCCCCCTCACTCCGCTACAGCGCCGCCTCCGTCCACCCCACCGAAAGCCCACCCAGTGACCCTCTACGCCCGTTTTGCCGCGCATCTGGATGCGGCGCTTGATGCTCTGGTGCTCGATGGCGCGTTGCCGGCGGGGCTGGATCGCGCCGGGGTGGCGGTGGAGCCGCCGCGTGATGCTTCGCATGGCGATCTGGCGACCAATGCGGCGATGGTTTTGGCGAAGCGCGCGGGAACGAACCCGCGGGCGCTGGCCGGGTTGATCGGGCCGAAGCTGGCGGCGCTGGCCGAGGTGGAAGGCGTCGAGATTGCCGGGCCGGGCTTCATCAATCTGCGCCTCGCGCCCGATGTGTGGCGCGAGGAGCTGGGCGCGATCCTCACCGCCGGAGCGGATTATGGGCGGCTGACGGTCGGCGCCGGGGTGCGGGTGAATGTCGAATATGTCTCGGCCAACCCGACGGGTCCGATGCACATGGGCCATTGCCGCGGCGCGGTGGTGGGCGATGCGCTGGCGAATTTGCTCGAATATGCCGGGCATCAGGTTACGCGCGAATATTATGTCAACGATGCGGGCGGGCAGGTGGACGTGCTCGCGCGCTCGGCGCACCTGCGTTACGTCGAGGCGCTGACCGGGACCGAGGCGGTCATTCCCGAGGGGCTGTATCCGGGCGAGTATCTGAAGCCGGTCGGCGCGGCACTCGCGGCCGAATATGGCGAGCGGTTCGTGGACGAGCCGGAAAGCGAATGGCTGGTGCCGTTCCGCCGGGCGGCGGTCGCGGCGATGATGGCGATGATCCGCACCGACCTGGCCCTGCTCGGCATCCATCACGACGTCTTCTCCTCGGAGGCCGAGGTGCAGGCGGCGGGCAAGCCGGAGGCGGCGGTCGCGGCGCTGCGGGCCAAGGGCCTGATTTACGACGGCGAGCTGGAGCGGCCGAAGAGCCTGGACCCGCATGACGAATGGGAGCCGGTGACGCTGACCCTGTTCCGCTCCACGCAATTCGGCGACGACCAGGACCGGCCGGTGAAGAAATCCGACGGCAGCTGGACCTATTTCGGCGCGGACATGGCCTATCATTACCAGAAGGCGCAGGATGCCGATCAGCTGATCGACATCTGGGGCGCGGACCATGCCGGGACGGTGAAGCGCATCCGCGCGGCGGTGCAGGCGCTGACCGACGGGCAAAAGCCGTTCGACGTGAAATTGGTGCAGATGGTGCAGCTGCTGCGCGGCGGCGAGCCGGTGAAGATGTCCAAGCGCTCCGGCAATTTCGTGACGCTCGCCGACGTGGTCGAGGAAGTGGGCAAGGACGTGGTCCGCTTCACCATGCTGACCCGCAAGGCCGAGGCGCAGATGGATTTCGACTTCGCCAAGGTGGTCGAGGCGTCGAAGGACAATCCGGTGTTCTACGTCCAGTACGCCCATGCGCGCATCCGTTCGATGGAGCGCAAGGCCAAGGCGGAAGTGCCGGATTTGCCCGAGCGCGCGGACCTGGCCTTGCTGGACGCGGACGAACTGGCGCTGATGCAGCTGGCGGCGCAATTCCCGCGGATCGTGGAAAGCGCGGCCTCGGCCCGCGAGCCGCACCGCATCGCTTTCTACCTCGGCGATCTCGCGGCGGCGTTCCACGCGCAATATAACAAGGGCAATGATGACCCCGGGAAGCGTTTCCTTGTGGCACATAATCCCGCTTTGACACGGGCGCGGCTGGAACTGGCGGCGGCAATCGGGCAGGTTGTCCGCAATGGCCTGGGCATCATGGGGGTGGCCGCGGCCGAGGAGATGGCGTGATGAGCAGCCGACCGCCCGAAGACGGCACCGACACCGACCGCGAACTGGCGGCTGAAGCCGACGCGCGGGCGGATGCAGAGGCGCGGGCGGAAGCCGAAGCTGATGCCGACGCGAATGCCGACGCCAATGATGAGGATCGGCTGCCCTGGCTGGAGCCGATTGACGATGACGAGAATGACGGGCCGTCGCCGGCCAAGCTGATCGGCGCGGTGCTGATCGGGCTGCTGGCGATCGGGCTGATCGTCGGCGGGCTGTTCTGGTACGGCAATCGCGCCGCGCAGACCGGCGATCCCGAAGTGATCGCGGCGCCGGAAGGCGCCTACAAGGTGCGGCCCGACAAGGAGGGCGGCATGCAGGTCGACGACAAGGGCAGCACCCAGGTCGCCACCTCCGACGGGCGCGAGGAGACGTCGAGCATCAACAAGGACGCCCGGCCGCAATCGCCGGTGGGCGAGAATGTGATGGCGGCGCGGCCGGCACCGGCACCTGCGGCGCCCGCGGCGCGGCCGGCCCAGGGCGGGGGCGCGCAACAGGCTCGGCTGACCGGCCCGCAGATCCAGATGGGCGCCTTCCCGAGCGAAGCGGTGGCCAATGCGGAATGGACGCGGTTGAGCCAGCGCCACGCCTTCCTGCGCGGGTTGCAGCATGCGGTGCAGGTGCATCGGCGCGGCGGCACCACCTTCTACCGCCTGCGCGCGGCCGGGACCGGGGCGCCCGACGCCTGCCGCCGCCTGCGCGCGGCCGGGCAGCCGTGCATGGACGTGAACGACTGAGGGGCTAAGGGGAGCGTCATGCTCCCTTGCATCTTCGGCCTCTCCGGCCACGACCTTAGCGACGACGAACGCGCTTTCTTCCGCGAGGCGGGACCGGCGGGGTTCATCCTGTTCGGGCGCAATGTGCGCGATCCGGCGCAGCTGCGGGCGCTGACCGACGAGATGCGAGCGCTCGCCGGCCGCGATGACGTACCGATTCTGATCGATCAGGAGGGCGGGCGCGTGGCGCGATTGCAGCCGCCGCACTGGCCGGCCTTCCCGGCGCAGGCGCGGTTCGGGGAATTGTACGCCAAGGCCCCGATCAGCGGGCTGGAGGCGGCGCGGGCCAATGCGGCGGCGATCGGCGCAATGCTGGCGGCGGCGGGGATCAACGTCACCTGCCTGCCGGTGTTGGACCTGCAGCATGAGGACGCCCATTCGATCATCGGCGACCGGGCGTTTGGCGGTGAGCCGATGGCGGTCGCGTCATTGGGCCGGGCGGTGCTGGACGGGCTGGCCGAGGCGGGCGTCGCGGGCGTGATCAAGCATATGCCGGGGCACGGCAGGGCGAGGACCGACAGCCATGCCGAACTGCCGACGGTCGAGGCGGACGCGGCATTGCTGGCCGAGGATATCCGCCCCTTCCAGCGCCTGGCCGGGCGCGCGCGGATCGGGATGACGGCGCATGTCGTCTACCAGGCCTGGGACGCGGCGCGGCCGGCGACGCTGTCGCCAAGGGTGGTCGGCAAGGTGATCCGCGGCGAAATCGGCTTCGAGGGCCTGCTGCTGACCGACGATATCGGCATGGGGGCCCTCTCCGGGCCGCTCGCCGAGCGCGGCCGCGCGGCGCTGGCGGCGGGCTGCGATATCGTGCTGCATTGCTCCGGCGTGCTGGCGGAGGCGCAGGAGCTGGCCGCTGCGTTGCCACCGATGACGGCGCAGGCCACGCGGCGGCTGGGCGAGGCGCTGGCGCTCGATCGACCGAGCGAGATGCCCGGCCTCGAAGTCCTGCTCGCGAAGCGCGACGCGCTGCTGGCCCTTGTCGCCTGATCCTGCCCGGCGCTCGCCGACGATCCGCTTGCGACCCGAGGCGACATGCGATCAGACCCTGGGTATGCAAGATAAAGCTGCTTAAGCGCGCAAGTTCGTGCGACAGCGGACTTTCGTCCGCCCCCCTTTGGCCGCGGCCGCCAGGATTCGTTTCTCAATGACTTTGTTTCGCTTTCCGTGGGGGTCGTCCCAGGACCTGGCTATCGACCTGGGCACGGTGAACACCGTCGTCCACGTGCGCGGGAGGGGCATCGTGCTCAACGAACCGTCGGTCGTGGCGCTGGAATGGAGCAATGGCAGCCGCCGGGTCGCGGCCGTCGGCCGCGCCGCCAAGCTGATGATGGGCAAGACCCCGGACGGTATCCAGGTCATCCGTCCGATGCGCGACGGGGTCATCGCGGACCTCGATGTGGCCGAGCAAATGATCAAATATTTCATCGATCAGGCGCATGGCGGACCGTCGCGCCTGCCGCGGCGGCCGGCGATGGTGGTGTGCATCCCGTCCGGCGCCACGTCGGTGGATCGCCGCGCCATCCGCCAGGCCGCCGACAATGCCGGCGCCAAGAGCGTGATGCTGATCGAAGAGCCGATGGCGGCGGCGATCGGCGCGGGCTTGCCGGTCACGGAGCCGCTCGGGGCGATGGTCGTCGATATTGGCGGCGGGACGACGGAAGTCGCCGTGCTGTCGCTGCAGGGCCTCGCTTACAGCACCTCCGTCAGGATCGGCGGCGACAAGATGGACGACGCGATCATCAGCGCGGTGCGGCGCAAGCAT
>JBBSLM010000086.1:0-7968 GCA_038255245.1 Sphingomonadales bacterium | reverse complement strand
CCGCCAGGGCGCCCTGCGCCGCCTCCGCCGCGCGCTGGAGGAATTCGTGATCGAGGGCGTGAAGACGACCATCCCGTTGCACCAGGCGATCATCGAGGACCCCGATTTCATCGCGGGCGACTATACGATCAAATGGCTGGAAGAATGGCTGGCGCGGCAGGAGGCCGAGTGAAGGCGTCCGGGGGAAGGCTTCAAAGTCATTCTTCCAGCCATCTGGAAGAATGGTTGGCGCGGCAGGAGCAGGCGTGAAGGCCAGCATCTGGCACAATCCGCGCTGCTCGCGCCCACCCGAGCGCGTACGCGACCTCCTCTAGACCGCTCGTTGCCGCCTCATCCGGCGGGCACCAGCGCCGGGAGGGGCGCGGCAGCCGGCATCTCGTAGCCGACCCCCGCATTGGGCCCCAGCGGCAGGTCTAACGCGACCCAGCCGACGGTCAGCGCCACCCCCGCGAGGAGGATGCCGATCGAGAAGGGCAGCATCAGCGCGACGAGGCTGCCGAGGCCGAAGCTCTTCTGCCAGCGCTGGCAGAACACCAGGATGAGCGGGAAATAGACCATCAGCGGGGTGATGATGTTGGTCGCCCCGTCGCCGACGCGATAGGCCGCGGTCGACATTTCCGGGCTGATTCCCAACAGCATCAGCATCGGCACCAGCACCGGCGCCAGCAACGCCCACTTCGCGCTCGCCGAGCCGATCAACAAGTTGAGCGCCGCCGACAGGAAGATGATCGAGCCCAGCAACAGCGGCGCGGGCAGATCGAGCTGTCGCAGGAAATCGGCCCCGCTGACCGCGCTGATCAGGCCCAGGTTCGACCAGCTGAACAGCGCGACGAAATGCGCCGCGGCGAAAGCCAGGACGAGGAAATAGGAAAGGTCGCTCATCGCCCCGGCCATCATCTTGACGACGTCGTGGTGACTTTTGATCGTTCCCGCCGCGCTGCCATAGGCCCAGCCGGTCGCCAGGAAGAGGACGAAGAAGCCGCCGACCAGCGAGCGGTAGAAGGGATTGAGCTGGGCCTCGGCCGCGGCTGTCTCGTCGATCAGCGGCGTTCCCGGCCCCAGCGTCATCAGCAGCCAAAGCGCGATCACGGCCAGCGCGGCGAGGCCGGCGCGGCGCAGGCCCTTGCGCTGGCCCTCGCCCATCTGATCATCGGCGCTGGTCAGCGGCGCCTGCTCTTCCGGCTGGTAACGGCCGAGGCGCGGCTCGATGATCCGGTCGGTCACGTACCAGATCACCGGCAGGAAGGCGAACGTCATGCCGATGAGGAAATACCAGTTGCCGGCGATGTTCGGCTCCCAGCCCTGGACGATCAGCTCCACCGAGGATTCGGTGATCCCGAACAGCAAAGCGTCGAGCTGGCCGGGGAGGAGGTTGGCGGAAAAGCCGCCGGACACGCCGGCGAAGGTCGCGGCGATGCCGGCGATCGGATGACGGCCGGCAGCCGCGTAGAGAACGCCGGCGAGCGGGATCAGGACGACATAGGCGGCGTCGGCGGCGAGATTGCCCATCATGCCGACCAGAGCCACGATCGGCGTCAGCAGGAAGGCCGGGGCGCGGCTCACCCCCTTGCGCATCGCCGAGGCGAACAGGCCCGACCGCTCCGCGACACCGGCGCCCAGCATCACCACGAGCACATAGCCGAGCGGGTGAAAATGCGCGAAGGTGGTGGGCATTTCGACCCACAATCGCTGGATATTGGCGGCCGAGAGCAGGCTTTCGGCCACGATGACCCGCTGCGCCCCGGTCGCCTCGTCAAGCTCGGTCGGGTGCACCGCCGACCAGCCGAGCATCTGCGCGAGCACGCTCAACGCAATGAGGCCGGCGATCAAATAGAAGAAGATGAAGATCGGATCAGGCAGCTTGTTGCCGGCCCGTTCGATCGCGGCGAGAAAACCGCGCTTGGGAGTTTCAACCGCCTCGGTCGGCGCGTCCGTTCCGGCCACTCAACACTCCATATCTTGCTTCCCGTCCGAAACGGGTAGAAGTGGTTTGGCCCCGCTTTGTCCAGTCCGAATGAACCTCGCCTGACATCGCAACCGCCATTATCGTGGGTCAGGACGCGCAGCAGTCCCCCCTTGCGCCCCGGCGCACGCTCGGCTCTTTCGCTTCCGTGACGCCGATTGATCCCGACCTGCTCCTGCGCGGCTATGCGATCGGCGTGTTTCCGATGTCGGACGGGCGCGATGCGCGCGACGTCTATTGGGTGGAGCCCAAGCGGCGGGCGATCCTGCCGCTGGACGGCTTCCTGCTGTCGCGGTCGCTGCGCAAGACTTTGCGTGCCAACCGTTTCACGCTCACCCGCGACCGCGCTTTCGCCGAAGTGGTGGCGCGCTGCGCGGAGCGGCGGGAGACGTGGATCAATCCCGCGATCGAGCTGAGTTATGCGGATTTGCACGCCCGCGGCCACGCCCATTCGATCGAGGTCTGGCAGGGCGAAGCGCTGGTCGGCGGCCTCTACGGGGTCCGGCTCGGCCGCGCCTTCTTCGGCGAAAGCATGTTCTCCACCGCGACCGACGCGTCGAAGGTCGCGCTCGCCTGGCTGGTCGCGCGGCTCAGGACTGGCGGGTTCACGCTGCTCGATTGCCAGTTCATGACCGATCACCTCGCCAGCCTGGGCGCGGTGGAGATCAGCCAGACGGCCTATCTGGAACTGTTGTCCGGGGCCCTGGACGGCCTGGACGGCGCGCTGTCATTGCCGGCCGGGCGACGGGGCGCGGGCGGCGTCGAAGCCGCGGGCGCTGGCGTCGCTGCCCTGGGGCGAGCGGCGCGACGCGGTGGAGTAGGTTCCGCACCAGATTTCGAGGCATTGGACGCGTTGCTCGAGGCGGAAGGCGCGTCCCCGGATGGCGCAGCCGAATCCGGGTGGGTCATCTCGCAGCTCTTGACCCAGACGTCGTAAATCGGATGCTCGACGACGTTGAGCGACGGCGTCTCCTTGAACAGCCAGCCCGAGAAGATGCGCTGCACCTGATTCTGGCCGACGACGATGTCGACCTGCACGAAGGCGCCGGTCAGCTGCTCCGGCTCCCACGGCGCGGTCGTTTCGCAGGAGCGCAGGCGGACGATGACATTGTCGACCCGGTTCGCCTGGCCGGGACGCAAGGTCAGGTCACGCGAGCTGCCGTTGCGCTTGTTGAGCAGGCCGATGACGGCGGTGCGCTCGGCGACCGGAGTCGTGCCTTCGGGCAGATCGTCGGCGGACGGGCGCACCGGCTCCGGCGCGACCGAGATGTTGCTCGCGTCATTGGTCTCGCCGCCGCCGCAACCGGCCAGCGTCGCCACAGCCAAAGTCGCACAGGCGAAGCGCATCGCTAGCGCTTTGCGCGGCGCGACAGCAAACGACCTGCTCACGCGGAGTCGGGCGTCCACGCCTGATAATCGCCGCTCGCCGCCTGCCGCCGACCGCCGCGCTCCAGCGACCCGGCGGGTCGGTACGCGGCATTGGTGCCGGTGAGATTCGGCAAAGGCTCGGCAAGGAATTTCGGGGCGGGCGGCAGCGCCTTGTCCGGCACATCGTCGATCTGCTTGTGCATCCACGCATACCAGTCCGGCGAAATGCGGCTCGCGTCGCTCTGCCCGTTGTAGATGACGTAGCGGCGATCGCCCTTCTTGCTGCGATAATAGACATTGCCCACCGCGTCGCGGCCCACTTCGCGGGAGGAGCCGCGAATGTGCATGCCGGCGCCAAAGGTCGCGCCTTCCCACCAGGTGAAGATCTTTTTGACGAAGCCCATATCGGCCCCGCGCCTAGCGCCGATGACCGGGGCGAAGCAAGACCGCCTGCATTCCTCCCCGGGATTTCCCGGGGAGGGGGACCATGCACAGCATAGTGGAGGGGCCGAGCCGAAGGCTCGGAATTCTTTGAAGGAAGAACCGCGCTTCGCGCGGCCCCTCCACCGCCTTTGGCGGTCCCCCTCCCCTCGAAATCGAGGGGAGGAATTAAGGTCAACGCCCCTCAACCTCCACCGCGAGCGGGCCCTTGCGGCCGGGGGCGATGCGGGCGCGCAGCGGTTGGTCGGGGATCAGATCGGCCAGGCCGCCGCGGCGGACGGTCTCCATATGCACGAAAATATCTTCATTCTCGTCTTCCTCGCGCACGAGGAAGCCGTAACCGCGCAGCCGGTTGAACCATTTTACTTTCACGGCTTCGAACGGTCCGGCCGACTCGAGCAAGGCGGCGGGATTGATCCGGTCGGTGCGGTCGTCCTGCGCGCGGCTCAATTCCGGCATCACCGCCTGGCTCAGATCGATGTTCAGGATCTTGCGCGCTTGCAGCCCGCGTTCCTGGTCCGCGATCAGGCATTCGACGATCGCGCCTTCCGGCAGGCTGCGCCGGTCATGTTCCCGCAAGACACTGAAATGGATCAGAATGTCGCCGTCGACCGCTTCGCTGACGACGAAGCCGAAGCCGCGGGTCGCGTCGAACCATTTGACCGTGCCGGTGACGCGGTCCAGCCCGTCGCTACCGTCCTGTGCCGGCGGCAGCGCATCGTCCGCCTCGACCGGCGGCTCATCCCCCACTGCTCCCACCCGCGAAATCATCGATACGCAATCCCGTTACAAGCGCTCAGGAGTATCACGCTTTTTTGCTATTTGTGAACATTCGTTCATTCCTCATCCGGAACAATCCCGGGCGCGGCGTCGATCAGCCGCCGGGCCAGATCCATCGGATGACCGGCGCGCAGCATCGCCGCGAATGCCTTTTCGCGGCCGGGCCGGTCTGGCCGCTCCGCCGCGAACGGCCCGATCCTTTTGCGGGTCGCGAAGCGGAGGGCGGCCGCCCAGGCGCCCTCGCGGGCTTCCTCCAGAGCTTCGGCGCTATCCCCTTCGCCGATCCCGTCCGCACGCAGCGCCTGATCGACCCGGCGCACGCCGTAGCCGCGCCGCCCGAGCGCGCCGGCGCGCGCCGTGGCGAAGGCCGCATCGTCGATATAACCAAGCGCGACGAAGCGATCGGCCAGGCTTTCCGTTTGCGGCGCCCCCTCCCCTTCCCAGCCGCGCTCGCGCACTTTGCGGACGAGATAAGCGATCAACTTCGCGCGCGTGACCGCGTATCGCCCCACATAGAAAAGCGCGAGCCGCTCCAGCCGCTGGGCATCGAGCGGTGGCGGCGGCGACTTGCGGCCGGAAGCGCGGTTGTGCGACACCATCGCCTTGTTTGTGCCACAGTGGAGCTTGAATATGAAAGCGGCTGCCGCATTGGGCTCATTGCCGGTTCATGCCGCGACGAGCAAATCGCGGGTCTCAGCGGTAAGATGTTGAAAGGATTGGGTCGAACGTGACCGCGACTGTTGAATCCCCAGGCCCGACGCCCACCCCGACCGATGACGGGATTGTGCGCCGCTATGCGGATTTCGGCACGTTGGGCGAAGCGCTCGACTATGCCGCGCTCGGGCAGCGCGGCCTGAACTTCCACGACGCCAAGGCGCGGCTGGAGCGTGCCTATCCCTATTCCGAGCTGCGGACGGATGCGCTCGCCGCCGCGCAGCGCCTGCTCGCGCGCGGCGTGGAGCCGGGCGACCGGATCGCCTTGATCGCGGAGACCGTACCCGAATTCACCGCTCTGTTCTTCGGCGCGGTCTATGCCGGCGCCTGGCCGGTGCCGCTCCCCCTGCCGACCAGCTTCGGTGGCGCGCAAAGCTATATCGACCAGTTGAAGGTCCAGCTCGGCAGTTCCGACCCGCGCCTCTTGCTCTATCCGCCGTCACTGGCGGGGATGGCGTCTGCCGCGGCTGAGGCAGCAGGCGTCGAGGGCCTCGCCTGGGATGCGTTCGCGGCCGAGCCCGCTGTCGAGGCCACCCTCCCGCAGATGCAGCCGGACGACATCGCCTATCTGCAATATTCCAGCGGCTCGACCCGCTTCCCGCACGGCGTGATCATCACCCACCGGCAATTGCTCAGCAATCTGGCCGCGCACAGCCATGGCATGAAGCTGGGCGACGGCGACCGCGGCGTTTCCTGGCTGCCTTTCTATCACGACATGGGCCTGGTCGGCTGCCTGCTCTCGCCAGTCGCGAACCAGATGTCGGCCGATTATCTGAAGACCGAGGATTTCGCCCGCCGTCCGCTCGCCTGGCTCGATCTGATCAGCCGCCATGACGGCACGACGATGAGCTACGCGCCGACCTTCGGCTACGACATTTGCGCGCGCCGCGTGTCGACCCAGATCGACGTCGCCGAGCGCTTCGACCTCTCACGCTGGCGGGTGGCGGGCAATGGCGCCGACATGATCCGCCCCGACGTCATGCAGAATTTCGTCGACACCTTCGCCCCCGCCGGCTTCAGCGCGAAGGCCTTCCTGCCGAGCTATGGTCTGGCGGAAGCGACGCTGGCCGTCTCGATCATGCCGCCGGGTGAAGGCATCGTCGTCGAGCTGGTCGAGGAAACCCTGCTGGCAGGCGGCACGTCGGGCGAGCGCAACCGGCCGCAGCGCTACCGGGCGATCGTCAATTGCGGCAAGCCCGCGCTCGGCATGGAGATCGAAATCCGCTCGGAGGCCGGCGACGCGCTGGCCGAGCGCGAAATCGGCAAGGTCTGGTGCCGCGGCACGTCGGTGATGACCGGCTATTTCCGCGACGACGAAGCCACCGCCGCCTGCATGGCCGACGGTTGGCTCGACACCGGCGACATGGGCTATCTCAGCGACGGCTACATCTACATCGTCGGCCGCGCCAAGGACATGATCATCATCAACGGCAAGAACCACTGGCCGCAGGACATCGAATGGGCGGTGGAGCAATTGCCGGGCTTCAAGGCGGGCGACATAGCCGCTTTCTCGATCACCACCCAGGGCGGCGAGGAAACGCCGGCGGTCCTGGTCCAGTGCCGCACGTCGGACCTGCAGGAGCGCGGCAAGCTGAAGGAATTGATCCGCGAGCGCGTTCGCGCCGTCACCGGCATCAATTGCGTGATCGAACTGATCCCGCCGCGCTCGCTGCCGCGCACCAGCTCGGGGAAATTGAGCCGGGCCAAGGCCCGCAAGCTTTATCTGGAGGGCGAAATCCAGACCTACGACATCGCGGCGTAAAGGCGTCGCGCGCTAGGACTTTACGCGCGCGAGCGCCGGCTGCCTGACCGCGCCGAACCCCACGAGGCGCCGCGTCTCCTCACACCATAGTTTCAGCCGCACCGAGCCGAGGCTCTGCCACAGGGTCAGGCGGCTGACTTGCTGCAATTCAGGCATGGCGCGCAGCACCTTGGGAAGATTGTAGAAGGGAACGCGGCTGGACAGGTGATGCACGTGGTGCATGCCGATGTTGGCGCTGATCCAGCGCAGCGGCTCGGGCAGCGCATAATAGGAACTGCCGTGCAGGGCCGAATGGTGGAAATTCCATTCCGCATCGCGGTCCCACACCGCGCCTTCGAACTGGTGCTGGACGTAGAACAGCCAGACGCCCGTTGTCGCGGCGACGATGATGACCGGCAGATAAAGCAGGACGAAGGTCGTCCAGCCGAGGAACCAGACCATCGCGAAGATCGCGACGGCGATCACGGCGTTGGTCGTCATGGTGCTAACCCAAGGCCGCCAACCCTTGCGCATCAAGCCTACCGGCAGGCGGAATTGAAGAAGAAACAGGAATGCCGGCCCAAATCCGAACAGGACCAGCGGATTGCGGTACAGCCGGTAGAAGATCCGCTTGCGCATCGGCAGCATGCGATATTCGTTCAGCGTCAGCGTCGCGACATCGCCCATGCCGCGCCGGTCCAGATTGCCGGTCGTCGCGTGGTGCGCAGCGTGCGAGCGCTTGAAATAATCGTACGGGGTGAAGGTGAACACGCCAAGCACGCGGCCCACCCAGTCGTTCGTGACGCGGCTGCGGAAGAACGAGCCGTGACCGCAATCGTGCTGGATCATGAACAGCCGCACGAGCAAAGCTCCCGCGGGCAGCGCCAGCAGGATCGCGGTCCAGTAGCCGAGCGAGAACAGCACCCACATGCCGAACAGCAATCCCAGGAACGGGATCGCT
>JBBSLM010000085.1:0-7979 GCA_038255245.1 Sphingomonadales bacterium | reverse complement strand
TGGTGGACAGGGCTGGATTCGAACCAGCGTACGGGAAACCCGGGCAGATTTACAGTCTGCTGCCTTTAACCACTCGGCCACCTGTCCGTGGGAGCATGTTCCGTAAGGAGCGGGCTCCCTTGGCGAAAGGGTCCGGCAGTGTCAACGTCAGGCGGGGGCGTCCGTGGCCCGCAGCCACACGCACAATTCGGCGATCGGGATGACCTGGACGAAGTTGATTCCGGCATGGCCGTCATGCGCCCAGCGCACGATGCCGGCGAGGGGGCGGAAGCCCTCCAGCGTGATGACGACGTCGCCATCGATTGGCAGTTCGGCACCGGTTTCGATCTTCGCCCCGCCCTGGCTGACGTCGCAGACATGGACCTCGTAGACGTCCGCCCCGCAGCGCAGACGGGCCTGGCGATCGACCTGCACGCGCGGGCTGCGCGCGCGGCGGCCGTCGCCGAGCAATTTGGAAGCCGCGAGCAGACCTGGCACGTCGATCTTGTCGTCGAAAGCGACGCCGATGTTGGAATCGCGTTCCCAGACGATCTTGCCCGTGATCGGCAGATCGTTCTTGATCTCGATCTCCACCTCGGTGCCGACGCCGATCTGGCGATAGACGTGCGCCATCACGCCGCCGGCGGAGATGTTGCGCACCAGGCAGAGCTCGCGCACGCCGTCGATGGTCAGCGCGCCGACGCGCAGGATCGTAAGATGCCGCTGCCCCTCGCGCCGCTCGGGCGGATCGGGCGCGGCGGGCGAGAGCGAAAGGCTCGTCTCCTCCACATATTCGTGCGGCAGCATCGTCACGATCCACTTGAGGCAGCGCGGGTTTTCCCGTCTGCCCCAGGTCTTGCTCCGCCAGTGGTTTACGAAGCGCTTACAGGCGTGGAAGAATAATGGTCGATGCGGTGAAATGAAGCCGGCCCGGAACCTTCACCGCTTACTTACCATTTCCGCCGTAAGCGCCGGTCATGTCCACCGCCGCCGCAAGCGACCCCTCCAGCCAGGCCGATCCGCGCCCGGCCTCCGCCGTCAGCAGCGGCGTCGGCCTCGCCGGACTGGTCGGGCTTTTGGTCTGGGCCGGCATCGCCCGCGCCTTCGGCATGTCGGGACCCATGTCGGCGCTGGTCGCCTTGGCGTCGTGCGCGGTGCCGATGGTGCTATGGTCGCTGCTGGTCGACAAGGTTCACCGCAATCCATCGACCGGCATCGACTGGGATTCGCCGCCGCGCGCGGTGAAGGACGTGCTGGACGTCAGCATCGTCAAGATTGCCGGACTGTGGGGCATTTGGGGCATCATCGGCTGCCTCTATTGCGTCGCCCGCTGGTATTGGAACGATCCCTACCTCTTCTCTATGCAGCTGTTCATGTACGCTGCGGTGCCGATGGTTTTGCTGTCGGTGCCTTATGTGATCTGGCTCGACCGGCGGCTTAAGGAGCCCAGGGACGGCGCCTGGCATTTCGGCTCCTGGATCATCGGCCGCACTGACGAGATCGACCGCGAGATCATGTTCGATTTCTTCCGGTCCTGGGCGATCAAGGCCTTCTTCCTGGCCTTCATGCTCGCGATCACGCCGGGAAACTGGTCGGCGGCGATCAGCGCCAGCACCGACTGGATCCTCGCCAGCCCCGCCCAATTCGGCCTCTGGCTGATCGCGTTGATGTTCATGATCGACGTGACGATGGCGAGCGTCGGCTACATCATGACCTTCAAGGTGCTGGACGCGCACATCCGCTCGGCCAATCCTTACGCCTCCGCCTGGATGGCGGCGCTGATCTGCTATCCGCCCTTCATCCTGATGGGCGATGGCGGTCCGTTGAACTACCATCCGGGCACGGCCGGCGGCGAAGGCTGGGTGCAGTGGCTGGATGGCTCGAACGTCATGATGACGCTCAACGCGGCGTGGCTGGCGATCCTGACCGGCATCTATGCCTGGGCGACCATCGCCTTCGGCCTGCGCTTCTCCAACCTCACCCATCGCGGCATCCTGACGCACGGGCCATATGCCTGGACCAAGCATCCGGCCTATCTGTCGAAGAATCTGTTCTGGTGGTTCGCGGTCCTGCCGTTCCTGTCGGTCAATGGCAGCCTGGTCGATTCCGTCCGCAACACCTTGATCATGGTGGCGGTGAGCGGCGTCTATTATTGGCGGGCGCGGACGGAGGAGAAGCACCTCTCCGAAGACCCGGCCTATCGCGATTATGCCGCCTGGATGGAACGGCGCGGCGCCGTGCCGCGCTTCATCCGCTTCCTCATCGGCACGCAAAAGCCGGCGAAGTCTCCCTCGCCGGCCCCTGCGGAATAGGCTCCGGCGACGGCTCCCCCTGCCGCCGCCGAAACTCTTACCTTAATGCCCAATGCGCAGCCGGTAAGCGCCGCTCACGGACTCGTCATAGCCGATCACGCGCACGACATAGGTCCCGGCTTCGCCCGGTGCGAACAGGAGGAACGGGTTCACCCCGCCGCCGCCATCGTCATTCTCCATCAACGGCGCCAGGCCACGATCGGTGACGGTGAACACCTGCAGCATGGTGTCGATATCATTTGCCCCAAGCACGTGCAGCATCGCGACCTGCCCTTCGGTCAGCCGAAGCTCGTAATCGACGAACTTCCTGCCGCCTTCGGTGGCGCTGCTGGCGTTCAGATTGCCCGAATAGACGGTCCAGTTGCCGCGCTCAGTGCGCGCGCCGCGATTGATCAGGGCCGGCAGCGGTGCCTGCGGCGTCGCGCTGACCGCGAATTCGCCCGATCCGCCCGGGGCGAAGCTCTTCACTTGGACGACATATTCCCCCGAAGCCGGCGGCGTGAAGTAGATGCGCGGCGAGGTGCCGCCGCCGCTATCGTCATCCTCGGCCAGCACTTCGGTCGAACCGGCGCGGACGATCCGCGCGACGGGATCGAAGGCGTCGGAGGTGACAGTGACGGCATAACGCCGGCCCGCTTCCATCTGCACGCGGTGATCGGCCCAGGCCTCGGCCGGCTCCGGCAAGGTGACGCGCACCGCGTTCGGATCGGCCGGCGTCACCAGCTCGGGATGCTCGGCCGCCATCTCGTCTTGATGATCGCCCGGCTGCGCCGAAGCGGGCACCGTCAAGAGCATTGCAGGCGCGGCGCACAGAATTGCCTTCAGAATTTTCAGATTACGCATGATGTCCTCCCCACCGTTTCACCGTACTCAACCGCTTTGGCACCCGCCAGGCGATGCGGTGACTGGTTCATCGCCTAAGCGACTCATGCGATGAACCGTGCATGAGCAGCGACGAAATGTGTCAGAAAGATTCTTCGCCGTAAACCTTGGAGACGTCGCCGGCCCATGGCCCGGCATAGAGGCGCAGCATGCGATCCGAGGGGGATTCCCCCGAAGTGAGGACTTCGCGCAACGGTGCGAGAAAACCCGCTTCGCTGTCGCCGGCGCCGTTCAGGCGGGCGCGTTTCGCCAGCCCGGCTTCGGCCAGGTCGATGATCCTTTTGCCGAAGCTGCGCAAATCCCCGCCGCCCGGCACCCGCGCCGCCAGCCCCTCGCGCGGGACCGCGTCGCGCAGCGCCTGCCGCTCGGCCAGCGACCAATGCTTCACCTCGTCCCAGGCCGCGTCGCGGGTCGAATCGTCGTAGAGCAGGCCGACCCAGAGCGCGGGCAGGGCGCAGATCCGCCCCCATTTGCCGCCGTCCGCGCCGCGCATCTCCAGGAAGCTCTTCAGCCGTACCTCAGGAAAGATGGTGGACAGATGATCGACGAAATCGTCGATCCGCGGCTTCTCGCCGGGCAGTTCGGGCAGCCGCCCGTCGAGGAAATCGCGAAACGAACGCCCGGCGACGTCGAGATATGCGCCGTCGCGGAAGACGAAATACATCGGCACGTCGAGCGCGTAATCGAGATAGCGCTCGTAGCCGAAGCCGTCCTCGAACACGAAGGGCAGCATGCCGGTGCGGTCGGGGTCGGTGTCCGACCAGATGTGGCTGCGGAAGCTCTTGAAGCCGTTCGGCCGCCCTTCCGTGAAGGGCGAACTGGCGAACAAGGCGGTGGCGAGCGGCTGCAACGCCAGCCCGACGCGGAATTTCTGCGCCATGTCGGCTTCGGACGCATAATCCAGATTCACCTGGATCGTGCAGGTGCGCAGCATCATGTCGAGGCCGAGCGTGCCGACCTTCGGCATGTAATTGAGCATGATCTTGTAGCGGCCCTTGGGCATGACCGGCAGCTCGGCGCGCGTTTTGTCCGGCCACATGCCCAGCCCCAGGAAGCCGAGCCCCAGTTCGTCGCCGACCTGCTTGACTTGGCTCAGATGGCGCGCAGCCTCGGCGCAGGTCTCGTGCAGATTGTCGAGCGGCGCGCCGGACAATTCCAGCTGCCCGGCCGGCTCCAGGCTGATCGCGCCGTCCACACCACTCATCGCGATGACGTTGCCGCCCTCGACCACCGGCTTCCAGCCGAAGCGGGTCAGTCCGGCCAGCAGATCGCGAATGCCGCCCGGCTCGGCGTAGCTCGGCGCCGCGAAATCGGCGAGGCGATAGACGAATTTCTCATGCTCGGTGCCGATCCGCCAGCGCTCGGCCGGCTTCTCGCCGGACGCGAAGATGGCGAGCAGATCGTCGCGGCTTTCGATGGTCGGATCGGCCTTGCCGCTCTCGGTACGCGTGGTCATGGCTGGGGCTCTAGGGTCCGTACTCGCTACCCGCAATGGTCGGGATCGCCCGGAGAAGGCCGCTGGCAAGGCGCGCGGCGCAGCGCGTAGCGGGGCTACGCGCAAGCAAGCAACGCAGCCCGCGGCCTTCTCCGGGCGACCGCGAAGCGGCGGGCGGATTTTGCCGTCTGGCTGCGTTGCGCGTCGGTCACGATGCGTCAGCATCGCTCCCTCCTTGCGCCTTGCCAGACGACAAAATCCGCTCCGTCACGACCGTTGCGGGTAGCGAGTACGGACCCTGGCTCCGCCGCAAGCGGCCCGCCAGCCGGTTTCGACGCGCAACCTTTTGCCGCGTCAGAAGGAAATCCATTCGGACGCGGCGGCGGTGCGCAATTCGTCGATGAAGGTCGCCTGCGCGGGCGTCGGCGCCCAGTCGCGCCGGGTCGCGACGACGAGCATGCGCCGCTCCGCCAGCGCGTCGCCGATGGCCACCATGCGCCCGCCGGACGCCGCGACCAGCGCCTTGCTGACCAGGGTGAAGAGATTGGCGCGCTCGGCCAGGTCGAGCGCGCTGGCGCCGTCCGGGCAGGTGACGCCGGGGGTCGGCGGATAGATCCCCCCGGCGATGAAGATATCCGCGAACGCCGCCCGTTCGTCGCTGCCCGGCGGCGGCAATACCCAGCCTTCCGATGCCAGCCGGACAAGGCCGGGCGTGCCGCGCCCCGCGAGCGGATGCCCGGCGCGGCCGGCGATCACGAAGGGGTCGCCGGTCACTGCCATGCGCTCGAATTCGGCCAGCTGCGGGCCATCGAGCGTGACGATCATGTCGACCCGGCCGTCGATCAGCCGCTCCGCCGCATCCTCGCCCAGCGGCTGCACATCCAGCACCACCGGCCGGTGTTCGGCGATGAAACGGGCCAGCGCTTCCGGCAGCAATCGGGCCAGCGCCGACGGATGCGCCGCGATCCGGACACTGCCCTGGTCGCGGCCAGCCAGCACGGCCAGTTCGTCCAGCCCCGCCTGCAATTCCCCGATCGCCAGCCGGCATGCCCCCGCCAGCCGCGCGCCCGCTTTGTTGAGCGTCGCCCCGTCGGCCAGGGTGACGCCGACCAATTGCTCGAGCGCCGCGACCGTGCCGCGTGCCGCCGCATCGCCCTCGGCCAGCGCGACCAGCGCGCTGACATGCGCCATCGTCACTTCGCGGTCATCGGCCAAGGCCGCGACCGCGGCCTCTGCTCGCGCCGCCAGCAACACGCCCGCGTCGCTCGGCGCGGTGGCGCCGGCTTCGCGCGACATCAGATTGTGGCCGGTCAGCGCCTCCAGCCGCGCGATCGCCTGGATAATCTGGCTTTGCGCCAGCCCGGTCTCGACCGATGCTCTGTCGAGGTCACCATGCCGCACCGTCGCGGCGAGCGCGCGGAGGTGGTCGAGGTCGAACGCGGCCGGTGTCATCGCGTCTTTATGTCGGCTAAAGTCGTGCGATGCAAAATGGTCCCATCCACATCGGCATTGGCGGCTGGGACTTCGATCCCTGGCGCGGCACTTTCTATCCGCAAGGCCTGGCCCGGACGAAGCAGCTCCATTTCGCTTCGCGCCAGCTGAGCGCGATCGAGATCAACGCGACCTTCTACAAACTGCAGCGGCCGGACTTGTTCGAGCGCTGGGCGGCGGAGGTCCCGGACGGCTTCGTCTTCGCGTTGAAGGGCTCGCGTTTTTGCACCAACCGCAAGGCGCTGGGCGAAGCGGGCGAGTCGATCGAGCGCTTCTGCGGGCAGGGACTGACGCGGCTCGGCGCGAAGCTCGGCCCGATCCTGTGGCAGCTTGCCGCCACCAAGAAATTCGATCCCGAAGAAATCGCCGCCTTCCTGGCCCTGCTGCCGAAGGAGCAGGAAGGCTTGCCGCTGCGCCACGCGATCGAGGCGAGTCACGAGAGCTTCCGCGACGCGCGCTTCGCCGCGCTCTGCCGCGATGCCGGGGTCGCGGTCTGCCAGGTCGACCAGGGCGACGGCGTGCCCGATCCCGACCCGGCCGCGCCCTTCGTCTATGCCCGGCTGAAGGCGGCGCGCGAGGAAGAGCCGGAGGGCTATTCCTCGGACGAACTCGACGCCTGGGCGGGCCGCGCCGAGCAATGGGCAAAGCGCGGCCGTCCGGTTTTTATGTTTGTTATCAATGGCGCAAAGGTCCGCGCGCCCGCCGGAGCGATCGGTTTGATTGCGAGGATATCAAAATAGAGCTTGCGCTGAACATTTCTTAACTTGGCAGCGGGTAAACATGCCGGTCTTCGACTTGGAGGAACGGTTGGACTATTCGCGCCGGGTGGGCCCGCCGATTGTTGCAGCGGCGGTGGCGACCCTCGTCCTCACCAATTTTGCGATGGTCACGCTGGCGCACCGCGCCGGCGGGACGGAAGGGCATTTGTTCGCCTCGATCTGGCCGATCGCGCTCACTTCCACCGTCGCCGTCGTTTTGGTCATGTCGCTGCTGTTCAAGGCAATCGCCAGCCTGGTCACGGAATTGGAAGCGCGCGAGGCGCTCGCCCAGCATCAGGCGCTGCACGACGGCCTCACCGGCCTCGCAAACCGCGCCCTGCTTGAGGACCGGCTGGAGCAGGCCTTGCACCGCCACCGCCGCTCGAAGGAGCAGGTCGCCTTGATCATGCTCGATCTCGACAATTTCAAACAGGTCAACGACTCGCTCGGTCACCCGGCGGGCGACGAATTGGTGCGGCAGGTCGGCACGCGCCTGCTCGCTTTGCTGCGCGATACCGATACCGTCGCGCGCATCGGCGGCGACGAATTCGCCATCGTCCAGGCCCATCCCAAAGGCGAAGCGGACGTGCGCCGCCTGTGCGACCGGATCATCGAGACGATTCGCGAGCCGTTCCAGCTGGGCGAGCGCGAGGCGCGAATCGGCGTCAGCATCGGCGCCGTCTTCGCCAGCGAGAATGCGACCACCACCACCGAATTGCTGCGCCAGGCGGACATTACCATGTACCGCGCCAAGGCGGCCGGGCGCGATTGCTACCGTCTGTTTACCGAGGCGATGGACGACGACGTCAAGCGCCGCGATCAGATCGAAGCGGGGCTCAGGCTCGAGCTCGAACGGGGCACCGGCCCGCATCTGCATTTCCAGCCGGTGATCGGCGCGCGGGGCGAGGTCGTGGGTGTCGAGGGCCTGATGCGCTGGACCCAGCCCGCGCTCGGCCCTGTCCCGCCGATGGAAATCATCCCGATCGCCGAGGAATGCGGGCTGATGGAAGCGCTCGGCGCGATGGTCGTGCGCGATGCCTGCGCGGCGGCGCGGCGCTGGCCCGACATTCCGGTCGCGATCAATCTGTCGCCGATCCAGTTCCGCGCGCCGGATTTCGCGGC
>JBBSLM010000084.1:0-7982 GCA_038255245.1 Sphingomonadales bacterium | reverse complement strand
GGAAAAGAAGGGTTCGAGCGCGCGTTCCAGCACGGCGGGCGGCATGCCCTGGCCGTCATCCTGCACGCAGATGCGGACGTAGCGGCCGGCCGCGAGGTCCGGGCCCTCGCTTTCCTCCACCACTTCGGTGGCGATGGTCAGCCGGCCGCCGTCCGGCATCGCGTCGCGCGCGTTGATGGCGAGGTTGAGGATTGCATTTTCGAGCTGGTTGGCGTCGCAGCGGACGTGGCCGGCCTCGGGGTCGAGCCGGGTCGCGGTGGTGATCCTGGGCCCGATCGTATGACCGAGAATCTGGCCCATATTCTCGATCACCTGATTCACGTCGACCGGGCTCATGGCGATGCGCTGCACGCGCGAGAAAGCGAGCAATTGGGTGGCCAGCTTGGCGCCCCGGCGGGCCGATTCGAGCGCACCCTCGCCCAGCCGGCGCAGGCGCGGCTCAGCCAGATGGCCGACGACCATCTCCAGCCCGCCGATCACCGGCGTCAGCAGATTGTTGAAATCGTGGGCGATGCCGCCGGTCAGCTGGCCGACCGCCTCCATCTTTTGCGCCTGCCGCAAGGCGTCCTCGGCGCGCTCGCGGTCCACCACCTCGCGCTGCAATTGCTCGACTGCGGTCTGCAGCTCGGCGGTGCGCTCCGCGACGCGCTTTTCGAGCGCGATCCCGGCCTCCTTGGCGGCGGTGATGTCGTGGGCGACGCCGATGAAGCCGTCCGGCTTCCCGTCAGGCCCGAGCCGGGGCTGAGAGCGCGAGCGCAGCCAATGCCACTCGCCGTCGCCGCCGCGGAAGCGCGCTTCGAGATAGAAAGGCTGCAGGCTCGCTTCGCCCGCGTTCGATTCGCGCACGATGCGGTCGTAATCGTCCGGGTGAAGGATCTCTCGCCAGTCCAGGGCCGCGGCCTCGTCATAAGGGAGGCCGAGAAAGTCCGCATAGGCCTTGTTGACGAAGCTGCGGGTGCGGTCCGGGTTGCTCACCCACATCGGCACCGGCGCGGAATCGGCGATCGCCCGGAAGCGCGCCTCGCTTTCGCGCAGCTGGCGTTCGGCGCGGTAACGGGCGGAAACGTCCGTGCCGGCGACGAACACCGCGATCACTTGCCCGTCCTCGAAGATCGGCTGGCCGCTAAAGTCGAGCGTCAGATCGTGCGCGGGGCTGGTGCCCGCGGCCGGGAAGCGGAAGCGGCGATTTTCGACCGCGATCGCTTCGCCGCGCTCGAAAATCTGCATGAGCAGCGGCAGCGCTTCGGGAAAGGCGTCGGGCGGGAAGATGTCGTCGAAATCGGCGCCGACCACGTCGTCGCGGCCCAGCATCTCGCGATAGGCACGGTTGGCGAGGTAGAAACGCCGGTCGCGGCCGATCACGGCCATGAAGCTGGGGGCCTGGTCGAGCAGCTGCTGCAGCCGTTCGACTTCGCCCAAGCGTCGTTCCTGCGCTTCCGGCTCGTGGGCCATGCCTATTGGCTCCGCCGTTCTGCCCCGGCCTGGGCCAGACGCAGCACGCGCAGCAAATTGCCGCCCATGATCTTGGCGATGTCCGCCTCGCTGATTCCTTCCCGGCGCAGGCGCGCGGTGACGCGGGGGAGGCGGGTGATGTCCTCATAACCCTGGACGCCGCCGCCGCCGTCCCAATCGGCACCCAGGCCGACATGGTCGGCGCCCATCACCCGGATCGAGTGGAGGAGGGCCTGCATGTAGGTTTCGAACGTGGCGTCGTTGAACGGCCGGCGCGCGTCGACCACGGCCTGATCTGCGATGAGTTGGCGGCGTTCGGCGGCGGTGAGACTTGCCCAGCGCCGCTTGCGCTCCTCGATCGCGTCGCGCTCGGGCGAGGTGTCGTGGGGGGCGAGGAACAGGCTGTTGAGGAACATCACCCCGCCGGCGCGGGCCAGCGCGCGCATGCGGTTGTCGTCGAGATTGCGCGGGTGGTCGCGCAGCGCCTTCGGGCCGGAGTGGGAGGCGATGATCGGGACGCGGCTCAATTGCAGCATCTGGTCAAAGGCGGCGTCGGAGGAATGGCTGACGTCGATCAGCATGCCGAGCCGGTTCATCTCGGCGACCCACTGGCGGCCGAGCGGGGAGAGGCCGCCCCAGCGGCCCTGGCCGGTGGTCGAATCGGCGAGCTGATTGTCGCGGCTGTGGACCGGGCCGGCCATGGTGACGCCGAGCTTGTGGAAGGTCTGAAGCAGGGTGAGGTCCTCCCCCAGCGGCCAGCTATTCTCGATCGAGAGGAAGGCGAAGGCCTTGCCCGCGCGCCAGGCGGCTTCCGCCTCGTCGGCGGTCGTGGCCAGCACGATGCGGTCGCGATTCTGGCCGATCATGCGGTGGATTTCGGTGGCGCGCAGCAAGGCCGCGTCGCGCGCCTGCGCGTAGCCGGCGGGGGTCAGCTCGCCCTGGCCGGTATAGATGACGAAAAAGCCGCCA
Organism: Sphingomonadales bacterium; assembly: GCA_038255245.1. Taxonomy (GTDB): domain Bacteria; phylum Pseudomonadota; class Alphaproteobacteria; order Sphingomonadales; family Sphingomonadaceae; genus Allosphingosinicella. The sequence continues at coordinate 5,561 of JBBSLM010000084.1, read as the reverse complement.
TCGAGCCCGCCCTCCTGCATGCGCGGCAGATCGGTTTGGGTGTGGTCCTGAAAATACTCGTGGCGGTGGCCGAAATCCCAACCCGAGGCGAAGCGCGACGGGATGTCGAGATGGGTGTCGAGCACCAGCATCTGGTCGTGGATCAGGCGGTCTTCGGGGGTGATGTCGGGGGTTGGCTGGGCCGACGCGGGGATCGCGAGAAGCGAGGTGGCCGCGAGCAGGAGGAAACGGTGCATGGGAATTGTCCTTACTCTGCGGTCGGGATCGGCGGCGTCTGCCAATAGGGTGCGACCGATTGTGGATCGCCGGTCATCTCGTAGCGGATCAGCGCCACGGGGATACGCCCGGCGGCGAGGAATCGGTCGTGGAAATCGCGCAGCACGAAGCGGTCGCCCAGCCGCCGTAACTGTTCGGCCAGCAGGGCATCGATCTGAAGCTTGCCGATCGTGTAGGCTAAGCCGTAGCCGGGCGGGCGGCGCAGGTAGATTTCCGCGTCCACGCGAGCAACGTCCTCATCGAGCGTCGGGGTGCCGCCGCGCATCGCCGCGACTGCCTCAGCCACCGTCCAGCGGTTGCGCTGCATGTTGATGTCGGCGGGGACGCGGGTGGCGCGGAAGATGCCGAACAGGTCAACGAACTCGGCGGCGCGGGGCGAATGGCCTTCCAGCGCGCCGACCAGCGGCATCGCTTCTTCCAGATACATCGCCCAGCCTTCGACGCGCACGCCATCCGAATAGGGGCCGCGGATCGGGTTGGTGTCGCGCCGTTGCACCTCGGCGTCGAAATAATGGCCGGGGATGGTGGCGTGGAGGTGATCCGGAATCGGATCGCGCCACTGGATATTCTCCCAAAAGTTCGGCCCGCTCGCCCGGTCGATGAACGGCGCGTTGGCGCGCAGCGCGCCGATATAGGGCGGGATGGTGATGATCTGATTGTCGGTCAGGAAGCGGCGCAGGCGCTGGTCGGTGTCGGCGACGCGCGCTTCCTGCTCGGGGCGGCTGGTCGAGATGGGCAGTTCGGGGAGCGCGCGGTTGCGGTGGCGGCGCAGGGCGTAGGAGGCCGACAGCCGCTGATGCTCGCGCTCGGCAAGGGTCAGCATCTCGTCCGTCGAATAGGGCACCATCCGGACGTGGGTCAGATACCATTGCAGCCGGGCATCGCCGACCCCGGCGCGGGCGGTCATGCGGGGCCGCTCGGCCCGCAGCCAGTCGCGGAAGGCGCGGGTCGCCGCCAGCGCTCGCTCGGCGGCGGGGAGCAGGTCTGACTGACTCGTGCGGGCGCGGGCGGCGAGGTCTTCGTACCAGCCGATGATGCCCGCCGGCGGGCGGTCGCGGACCGGGTGGTAGTGATTGACGCCGTCGCTCTGCTCGAGATTGCGGATGGCGAGGTCGGCGAAGTCAGCGGGGACGTCGCGCAAGGTGGCCTGGGCTCGAGTCAGCATGGCGGGGATGGCGTCGAGCTCGGCGCGCAATGTGGCGAGCGCCTCGCCGGTCGCGGGAACATCGGTAAAGGCGACGCGAAGCAGGGGATCGAGGTAAAAGCCGGGATCGCGCCGCCAGGGTCGCAGCACTTCCAGGTTGAAGCGGTAGCCGTTGAGGATCGACTTCACGACCAGCCAGTCGACCTGCGCGGACGCCGGCCAGTCGCGCACGGGCATCGCCGCCAGCCGCCGCTCGAACGCGGCAAGGCCGGCGAGCTTGGAGGTCATCAGCGCGTCGGAATAATCCTCCCCAACCTGACCACCGGAGACCAGCACGACGCCGGTGGTGTAGCGCGGCACCATATAGTCGCGCAGTTCGCGGTGGAGCGTAAGCAGCTCGGCTGGCGAGCGGGAAGCGACGGCCGCTGCCGGCGCCGCCGGTTGCGCGGCGAGCGGCGCGGCAAACGCGAAGGCGGCGAGAATGAGGACGCGGCGCATAATCTCTCCCTGCACAGCCATGCGTTATTCCGCCATCGCGATCCGCGCCAGACCCTCCGCTTCGATCAGCAAGTCGTCGTCGGCGAGGCCGGCGGGGACGGCTTCGCGGCCGATCATGACGAGCGACGGCACGGCGAGCGGGGAGACGCGGTCCAGTTTGGCGTGGATCAGGGTGCCGGCGGCGCGCCGCACCAGATCGCCCAAGCGGGCGACGTCGGTGAGGCGGGCGCGGGCGTCTTCCCAGGCGGCGCGGAGCAGGAGGTGGTCGGGCTCGTAGCGGCGCAGCACGTCGTAGATCAAATCGGTGGAGAAGGTGACCTGGCGCCCGGACTTGCGCTTGCCGAGCTGCTGGCGCTCGACCAGCCCGCCGATGATCGCGACCTCGCGAAAGGCGCGCTTCAGCAGGTTTGAGCCCTGCACCCAGTCGACGAACTCGTCCTCGAGGATGTCGGCGGAAAGCAAGGCGGCGGGATCGACGATCTCCTCCAGGCCGTAGCAAGCGAGCGCATAATCGTTGGAGACGAAGCCGAGCGGCTTCAGGCCGGCGCTCTCCATCCGCCGCGTGATCAGCATGCCGAGCGACTGGTGCGCGTTCCAGCCTTCGAAGCTGTAGAGCACCATGTAATGGCGGCCCTCGTGCGGGAAGGTCTCGACCAGGAGTTGATCCGGCTGCGGCAGGATGGAGCGGCGCTGCTGCACCTCCAGCCATTCGCGCACGTCGTCGGGGAAGCGGTGCCAGCTTTCCGGCTCGGCGAGAAAGTGGCGGACGCGGTTCGCCAGATGCGTGGTCATCGCCATGCGCAGGCCGACATAGGTGGGGATGCGCGCGGGCCGCGTGGTCGCCTTGACGATCAGTTCGGGCGTGTCGATCCGCTCGACCTCCAGCGTCAGGCCGGCGAAGTGGAAGGTGTCGCCGACGCTCAAGGTCGAGGCGAAATAATCCTCGATCGTGCCGAGCTTGCGGCCGTTGCGGAAGCGAACCTGCAGCACCGGGGCCTCGACGATGATGCCGGCATTTTCGCGATGCTGCTGGATGAATTTGGGGCTGGTGACCTGCCATTTGCCGTCGGCATTGCGGCGCAGGCGCTTGAACTTGTCATAGGCGCGCAGGGCATAGCCGCCGCTTTCGATAAAGCTCAGGATGTTCGAGAAGAGTTCGGTCGTGAGGCCGGCATAAGGCGCGGCGGCGGCGATCTCGGCCAGCAATTCCGCCTCGTCGAACGGACCGGCGCAGGCCACCGCCATGACGTGCTGGGCGAGCACGTCCAGCGCGCCGGTGCGGAAAGTGTCGGGATCGAGCGCGCCTTCCTCGACCGCGTCCAAAGCGGCGCGCGCCTCCAGATATTCGAAGCGGTTGCCGGGGACGAGGATCGCTTCTGACGGTTCGTCGAGGCGGTGGTTGGCGCGGCCGATCCGCTGCAGCAGCCGCGACGAGCCCTTCGGTGCGCCCATCTGCAAGACGAGATCGACGTCGCCCCAGTCGATGCCGAGATCGAGGCTGGAGGTGCAGACCAAGGCGCGCAATTTGCCCGCCGCCATCGCGCCTTCGACCTTGCGCCGCGCCTCGACCGACAGGCTGCCGTGGTGGATCCCGATCGGCAGGCCCTGCTCGTTGACCGTCCACAGATCCTGGAACATCAGTTCGCACAGGCCGCGCGTGTTGCAGAAGACGAGGCTGGTCTTGTGCCGCTCGATCTGCCGCATGACGTGGTGGGTCGCCCAGCGGCCCGAATGGCCGGACCAGGGGATGCGCTCGTCGTCCGGCAGCATGATCGCGATGTGGGGCTCGGCGCCCGGATCGCCCACGACCAGATCGACCGCATCCATCTCGCCATGCGGCGCGAGCCAGGCGCGGTAGCCGTCCGGATCGGCGACGGTGGCGCTCAGGCCGACGCGGCGCAGGCCGGGCGCGAGCGCCTCCAGCCGGGACAGGCTGAGCGCCAGCAGATCGCCGCGTTTCTGGGTGGCGAAAGCGTGGATCTCGTCGATCACCACCGTCTTGAGACCCGCGAACAGCAAAGCGCTGTCGGCGTGGGTGAGCAACAGGCTGAGCGATTCCGGGGTGGTGAGCAGGATGTGCGGGGGATTCGACCGCTGCCGGGCCTTGCGGTCGGCAGGGGTGTCGCCGGTGCGGGTCTCGACGCGGATGGGAAGGCCCATTTCCTCGATCGGGGTGAGCAGGTTGCGCTGCACATCCACCGCGAGGGCTTTGAGCGGGGAGATGTAGAGGGTGTGGAGGCCGCCTTCATTCCTCCCCTGCTTCTGCAGGGGAGGGGGACCATCCCGGACTTGATCCGGGATGGTGGAGGGGCGCGAGCGCAGCGAGCGTTCTTCCCCTTCCGCTCGCGCAAGGACGCGAGCGGCCCCTCCACCCCTCGGCTGCGCCGAGCGGTCCCCCTCCCCTGCAAATGCAGGGGAGGATTGATCAGCCAAATCCACCAATGTCGGCAGAAACCCTGCCAGCGTCTTGCCCGCGCCGGTGGCGGCGACGAGCAGGGCGCTGCGCCCGGCCTTGCCGGCGGCGAGCATGTCGAGCTGGTGGCGGCGGGGCTGCCAGCCGCGCTGCGCGAACCAGTCGGCGATGCGGGGCGGGAGGGCGTTGCCGGGTTCCCCCGCTTCTCCTAGGCTGGCGGGATGGAGCGAGGGGTCATTGTCCGCGGCATTTTGCTTGGCATCGCGACGATGCTGGCCGCCGCCGCCGCCGCCGCGCTTTGGGTTTTCATCTATTCGATCGCGATCGCGCCCGGTCATGATGGGGCTCATTATCAGGATTATGGCCGAAGTGTCGCGCCGATCGCGGCGATCGTCGCGGGGCTGCCCTTGCTGTTCGGTGCGGGCTGGCTGGCGGCGCGCGGCGGGCGGCCGATGCTGGCGGCGCTCATTCCGGCACTGACCTATATCCTGCTCGACCTCGCGCTGTCGGCTGCCGGCAGTGTCTGGCCCCCGCTGGCGGCGCTGGCTCTGTCATGGCTGACCAAGCTGTTCGCCGCGGGAGCGGGCGGCTGGCTCGCCCTGCGCCGCCGGAATCCGGCAAACGTCTGACGTAGATTGTGTTTGTGCTGATCCCCGCATTCCCTCGGGTCCGCTTGGCCGCGAAGGCCTGCCCGCCCATATAGCTCTCATGGCTCGGCTTGGTTCCTGGATCGCACCCCATCCGGAGGGGATTTTCGTGCCGGCGGCGGATGCGTGGATCGATCCCTCGCAGCCCAAGGCCCGCGCTTTGATCACCCACGGCCACGCCGATCATGCCCGCGGCGGGCATGGCGAAGTCTATGCCACGCCGGAGACGCTGGCGATCATGGACGTGCGCTACGGCCAGCAAAGCGCGCGGCCGGTCGCCTATGGCGAGCGCCTGCGCGTGGGCGAAGTGGACGTCAGCTTCGTGCCCGCCGGCCATGTGCTGGGCTCGGCCCAGATCGTGCTGGAGCATAGAGGCGAGCGCGTGGTGGTGTCGGGCGACTACAAACGGCGTCCCGACCCGACCTGCGCGCCGTTTCAGCCCGTGCCGTGCGACATCTTCATCACCGAGGCGACCTTCGGCCTGCCGGTCTTCCGCCATCCGGCGACCACGGACGAGGTGGACAAATTGCTGGCGCGCCTCGCGGACAATCCGGAGCGGTGCGTGCTGGTCGGCGCCTATGCT
>JBBSLM010000083.1:0-8023 GCA_038255245.1 Sphingomonadales bacterium | reverse complement strand
GGCATAATCGGGATAGGCCGTGCCGACCGGCGCATCGGCGGGCAGTTCGATAATGCCGTCATGATCCTCGCCCAGCTCCAGCTCGCGGTTGGAGCACATCATGCCGTTCGATTCGACGCCGCGGATCGCCGCGACCTTCAGGGTGAGATCGCTGCCCGGCACATAGGTGCCTGGGCCGCCGAACACGCCCTTCATGCCGGCGCGGGCATTGGGCGCGCCGCAGACGACCTGCACCGGACCGTCACCCGCATCGACAGTTAGCACCTGCAACTTGTCCGCCTGCGGATGCGGCGCGGCGGTCAGCACTTCGGCGACGCGAAAGGCGGCGAGCTTCGCGCCGGGATTATCGATGCCTTCGACCTCCAGGCCGAGCGCGGTGAGCTGCTCGACGATCTGGTCGAGCGTCGCCCCGGTTTCGAGATGCTCCTTGAGCCACGACAGAGTGAATTTCACGCCCCGACTCCCCCGCTCAGCGTGGGAACATCAAGCGCGCCGAAGCCGTAATGACCAAGCCAGCGGCCATCGCCGTCGAAGAAGGCGCGCAGGTCATCCATGCCATATTTCAGCATCGCCAGCCGATCGACGCCGGTGCCGAAGGCGAAGCCCTGCCATTCTTGGGGATCGAGCCCGCAGGCGCGGATCACGTTCGGGTGGACCATGCCGCTGCCCAGCACTTCCATCCAGCCGCCATTCTCTTTCGTGGGGTCGCCGCCGATCACGCGTTTGCCCTTCTCGATCGAATAGCCGACATCGACCTCGACCGACGGCTCGGTGAAGGGGAAGAAACTCGGCCGCAGGCGCAGGACGATGTCGTCGCGCTCGAAGAAGGCCTTCAGGAAGGTCTCCAGCGTCCATTTCAGATGCGCCAGGGTGATGCCCTTGTCGATCACCAGTCCCTCGATCTGGTGGAACATTGGCGTGTGCGTCGCATCGCTGTCGGAGCGGTACACGCGGCCTGGCGCGATGATGTAGAGCGGCGGCTCGCGGCCGGTCATGGCGCGGATCTGCACCGGCGAGGTATGGGTGCGCAGCAGCCGGTCGCCGCCCTCCGCGCCCTTTTCGCTCAGATAGAAAGTGTCGTGCATCGCCCGCGCCGGATGATCGGGGGGGAAGTTCAAGGCGGTGAAATTGTGCCAATCGTCCTCGATCTCCGGCCCGGTAGCGACCGAGAAGCCGAGATCGGCGAAAATCTCGGCAAGCTCGTCCATCACCTGGCTGACCGGATGGATCGAACCGCGCGGCGCAGGAGCGACGGGCAGAGTGACGTCGGCCGTCTCGCGGGCGAGGCGCGCGTCGAGTTCGGCCGCCTCCAGCGCCGCCTTGCGCTCGGCCAAGGCCGCGGTGACCGCCTCGCGCAGCGCGTGGATGCGCGGGCCTTGGGTCTGGCGTTCGTCAGGGCTCATTCCGCCGAGCGTCTTCAGCAGGCCGGTAATCGCGCCCTGCTTGCCAAGCGCCGCGACGCGCACGCTCTCCAGCGCGGCGGCGTCACCGGCCTCGGCGACGCGGGCCAGCCATTCTTCCTGCTGTCGGTTGAGATTGGACATCGGATCGGCCTTAAGCGTGAGTGGAGGAAAATTGCAAAGGGTGAGCTGTGATCACGGGGTCTATCGCCGAGATGCCGTCGCGCATTGCAAAGGTGGATTCGCGGGACCATCTTGTTCTGCCTTTGTCTCCCGTTTCTAGCGAGTCGCGGTATCTTGCAAATAGGTTCGAATCTCCGACCCAGCGAATATGATGGCTTTAAGTCATATGCGTTGGGCTTGCAGCTAACGCACAGCGCCGTCGCCAATCTTCTGGTCTTGCGCGAACTCCGGCGGAAGCGTTTGGGCAAACTCCGAGAGAAGATACTGGAACATCGTGGCCTTCCAAGGCATCGCATCACCGCAAATGTGAGTCCCCCAATCAAGGCAGCGTTCGAGGCCCACCTGAAAACGCTGGGCCTGGGCAGTGATGTCGCAGCCGGCATCATTTTTCGGGCCGAGCTTTGCGAACGATGGCTGGATCGGGCAATCGGGACAACGAATCAAATTGATTCGCGGGAGAGTTCAAGATAAGCTGTCGACGCTCAACGCACGCGTTGAAGTGGCAAGAAACTCGCACGTGTCGTTACCAGCATGAGATTCTTTTAGGACACGCATATGGCGCTCGCTCTCATTGCTTCAGGCAGCATTACCGACATCCGACAGGGGCTGGACGAGGTCCAGCTTGAGCAGTTCCAGCATGACGAAATGTATCACCGCGAGATCGCCCGGCTAGGCGCGCAGGATCGCTTCAAGCACATGGCGCTGCACTTCGCCAAATATGTCGGTAATTTCGTCGAAGCGGGCGAGGATGGTGCCCGTCAGCAACGCCTCCTGACGGACGTTTTCATCATCGGCACATCTTGTGCTAACATGCTCAACCTGAAGCTCGCGGATGTCGTCCCGAAGCGTGGGGCTGCGGCTGTCGACGACAAGTCTGGTTTCGTTTTCACGCTCACGGTTCATATGGGCAGGATGGCCGCAGCCTGCGAAAAGCTCGACCATCTGGAGGATTTTCCGTTCCGCCCGGTCATTCGTGATGCAGTTGTCGGCATTGTCGGCGCGGCCATTTCGCACGCGGAGGGACAATGCTGGGATTTGCGAGAGTTGGTTCGTGAACGGCTAAGCGGCGTCAAGCGAAAATCGATGTTTCACGGCCGCCTGTAGGAGGCTGGGATGACGTTCTGGAGCGGAGAGCGGCTCAGGGATGAGGGGCCGGCCCTCAAGATCGTTCATGGGTTCGACACCGGCAAAATCGACTGTTCCGCCTACACCTTGACGCTGGGGCCGGAAGCGTTCGTCACGCCGGATCACTCGGCCTCGCTGCGGGACAGCAAGAAGGCGATACTCGCCGAAGCCAGGGATCAGGAGATCTTTGGCATAAAATCGCGAACCAAGGGCGGCGAGGTGTCCATTCCGCCGGGTCAGTTTGCGATCCTTCTGACCGAAGAGTTTGTTAGAATCCCGCCTTCGGTGTTGGGCTTCATCTCACTCAAATTCAGTATTAAGGGAACGGGTTTGGTAAACGTGTCCGGTTTTCATGTAGATCCTGGGTTTCAAGGACGCCTGATTTTTTCCGTTTATAATGCGGGGCCGACCGCCATTAACATGACGAGGGGGCAAGATCTTTTTCTGCTTTGGCTCGCGGATTTGGACCGTTCATCGGGGAAAGACTTTGTAAAGTCACCTCCACAGCAGATAACGACAAGCATCCCCGAGGATATGGTCGCAAGAGCCAATCACCGAATCCGCTCGCTTCAGCAAATGTCCGACGATGTTGACAAGATTCAGAGGCAGCTCGACTTCATAAAGGGTGTTGGGAAGCTTGTCGCGTTGGCTGTCGCGCTGGCGAGCCTCACAATCGCTGGGGTCCGCTTTTTTGCGGAAAGCCCAGCTGTCAGTAGTCCTGTCGAGCGACCCGAGTCGCCGCCGTCGCCTCAGCCAATTCTTCCTTGAAGCCGATCAGATCGGGAATGGCTCAGCTTCGTAGCTCACATATAATGGGTGCCGCGGGGAGCCATCACGATTCAACTTGAGCGCGTGCAAGGCAACGCCAGCTTCGGCGAACAACTGTCGCACGATCGCATCGCCGCCAAACCGCGCCGCATTTGATCCCCAGCCTGCAATGTGCAGCTGGCAAGAGGGTATCATGGCTCGGATCCAAGTCACATTGTCCGGCCCTACGGGATCGGCGGCGCTACAGGCTCTGTCCGGATCAGTCTCTCTGATGGCTCCTGCGTTAACGATCACCAAACCTCCCGCGCCGTTCCGAGCGGCCCGAACACGACAACGGGTGACCGTGGGGTCATCGGCCTCTTCAGTGGCGGTCGAGGGATTTAGCAGCACCATCATCCAGAATGGCTTCTCGACGTCCCATATGCGCCAAAGCGCATACCGATAACGCCCGCAGGCCGATAAAACGCACCCTGACGTTTTGCCGTCTGAACCCGATCTGATCCGCGTCAAGCATTCCATGGCACGGTGTATCGGAATTCTGCCATGAAACAAAAGGGGCGTGGAAGCTATCGCCGACGTGGGCGGTAAGCAGAGCCCTGCCTCACCAATCGTCGATCATAGCTCAGCCGCCCAGGAAGGGAAAAGGCGAGATCGTCTTGCGATGCTCGCTGACCGTCAGGGTGCGGCCCGAGGGCGCGGCGGCGCGCTGCGGGCAGCGGATGCGGGGGCACAGGGTGCAGGCCGGACCGATCGGCGTGATCACGGGAGCCGCGAGGTCGATCCCGTCGGCATAACGCAGACGCGGGGCATGTTTGAGATCGCACCCGAGACCGATGGCGAGTTGGCTGTCCTCGCGCGGATCGAGGCGGACGTTGCGCTCGACCGTGCGGGCGACTGTGAAGAAACGCTGTCCGTCCGGCGTCTCGACGATCTGGGTCACCACCCTCCCCGGCGTCTGAAAGGCGGAATGGAGGTTCCAGCGCGGACAGGTGCCGCCGAAGCGGGAGAAGGGAAAGGCCTCGCCCGCGAAGCGCTTCGAGACGTTGCCGGCGGCATCCACCCGCAGCATGAAGAAGGGGATGCCGCGCGCGCCGCCGCGCTGGAGCGTCGTCAGCCGGTGCGAGACCTGCTCGACACTCGCGCCGAACAGCGCGCAGAGCCGGTCCACATCGTAGCGCTCGCGCTCCGCCGTTTCCAGAAAGGCAGCGTAAGGCAGCAGGGTCGCCCCCGCGGCATAATTGGCGAGATTCATGTGCAGCAAGTGCCGCGCGGGCGCGTCGCGCGGCGCCGCTGCCTCGATCATCCGCGCGATCAATGGGCGGAATTCGACCAACGCGAGCTGGTAGGCGAGCGCGAAATTGCGGCTTTCGGGGCGGAGCAAGGCCGACAGCATCAAGCGGCGGCGATGGAAGTCGTAATGCTGGCTGGCCCCGTCGATCAGTTCCGGCGAGACGACCCGCGTCTCAATGCCGAAGCCCTCCTTCAGCCGCCGCCGCAGCGCCTCGGCCGCGAAGGCCGGCTCGCCGAGCGCTCCCGCCAGCGTCTCTGCGGCTTCCTCCAGAAAGGGGAAGTGGTTGCGCTGCGCCTGAATATAGTCGCGGACCCAGTTTTCCGGCTGCGGGGCGGCACTGTCCTCGCCGTTCGCCGCAGGCTGCCGCCGCGCCTCCAATAGTGTCGCATAGAGACGCGCCACCGCATCGGCCACGGCTGGCGCATTGTCGGCCGCCTCGACCAGCTCGTAGCGCGGAATGGCGAGGTCCGCGAACATCGGGTCGGCGAAAATCTCCGTCAGCGCCGCGACGCCGGTCCCCTCTCCACCCTCGGCGGTCAGCGCCTTCACGTCGAAATCATAGACTTCGGAAAGGCGAAGCAGCACCGGCGCGGTCACTGGCCGCTGGTTTCGCTCCAGATGATTGAGGTAGCTGGGCGACAGGCCGAGCTCTCCGGCCATCGCGGTCTGCGACAGCCCCAGTTCGCGGCGAAGTCGTCTGAGACGACCGCCCAGGAGCAATTTTCGCTCGGCCATGATGGTTGTATAATTGTCATCAATTCACAGAGTCATCAAGTCATGATCCGACAGCGCGACGCTTTTTCCCATAGGCAGAACTCCGGCGATGAATTGAAAGGCCCACTTGGTTTGACCTTAGAAAGGCCGACATGTCCGACTTCGCCGATCTCGTCCCCGCTCCGCCCGGCCGCTTTGACGGCATTGCCCGGCCCTACGGCCCGGCAAAGGTCGAGCGCTTGCGTGGCTCGATCCCGATCGAGCACAGCCTCGCCCGCCGCGGCGCGAACCGGCTGTGGGAGTTGCTCCGCACGCAGGATTATGTCCACGCGCTCGGGGCGCTGACCGGCAATCAGGCGATGCAGATGGTCCGCGCAGGCCTGAAGGCGATCTACCTCAGCGGTTGGCAGGTCGCGGCCGACGCCAACACCGCTGGCGCCATGTATCCGGACCAGTCGCTTTATCCCGCCAATGCCGGCCCGGAGCTGTGCCGCCGGATCAACCGCACCCTCCAGCGCGCCGACCAGATCGAGCACGCCGAAGGCGGCGCGCAGCGCGACTGGTTCGCCCCGATTATCGCCGATGCGGAGGCCGGCTTTGGCGGACCATTGAACTGCTTCGAGATCATGAAGGCCTATATCGAGGCGGGTGCGGCGGGCGTGCATTTCGAGGACCAGCTCGCGTCGGAAAAGAAATGCGGCCACTTGGGCGGCAAGGTGTTGATCCCCACCCAGGCGCACATCCGCAATCTCGACGCGGCGCGGCTGGCGGCGGATGTTTGCGGCGTGCCGACCTTGCTCGTCGCCCGTACCGACGCGGAAAGCGCGAAGCTGATCACCTCCGACGTCGATGAGCGCGACCATGAGTATCTGACCGGCGAGCGTACGCCTGAAGGCTTCTTCCGGCTCAAGGACGGCACCGGCGTCGATCATTGCATCAAGCGCAGCTTGGCCTTCGCGCCGCATGCCGATCTGCTCTGGTGGGAAACCAGCCGCCCCGACCTCGCCGAAGCGCGCCGCTTCGCCGAGGCGATTCAGCGCGATTATCCGGGCAAAATGATGGCCTATAATTGCTCGCCCAGCTTCAATTGGGCGGCGAAGCTCGACCGGGAAACCATTGCGAAATTCCAGCGTGAACTCGGTGCGATGGGCTATAAATTCCAGTTCGTCACGCTCGCGGGCTTCCACAGCCTGAACCTCGGCATGTTCGAACTCGCCACGGGCTATCGCGACCGTGGCATGGCGGCTTATTCCGAGCTCCAGCAGGCCGAATTCGCCCGCGAGGCCGACGGCTACACCGCCACCCGCCACCAGCGCGAGGTCGGCACCGGCTATTTCGATCTGGTCGCCGAGACCCTGTCCGGCGGCAGCGCCTCGACCACCGCGCTTGGCGAAAGCACCGAAGCCGAACAATTCACCAGGGAGGCCGCATGACCAGCCAGACACCCCGCGCCATTTTCTCGAGCGAGGATTTCGGCCTGCTGCGCGACGCGGTCGCCGCCTATGTCCGCCAGCTTGGCGACGATCCGCTGACGTCGAAATATGTCGCCCTGCATCACCGGCTGGGGCGCGCCCTGCCGCGGGGCTAGGGGCGCGAGCGAGACTTCAGCGCCGCAGCGATTTCCGCCTGGATCGCCTCGGCTTCGCGACGGGGATCGGTGGCCTTGGTGATCGGGCGGCCGACGACGAGGTGGTCGGCGCCCGCGCGGATCGCGTCGGCGGGAGTGACCGGGCGCTTCTGGTCGCCCAGCGCGTCGCTCGCGCGGCGGATGCCGGGAGTAACGATGGTCAGGCGGTCGCCCGCCATCGCGCGGATTGCGGCGGCCTCCGCGGCGGAGGCGATCACGCCGTCCACGCCTGCATCGAGAGTCTGCCGGGCGCGCTTCAGCACCTGATCCTCGACGCTCACGCCGCCGAAGCCAAGATCGGCGAGATCGTCGGCGCCCAGGCTGGTCAGCACCGTCACCGCGAGCACCCGCAGTGGCGCATCGCCCCGGCCTTCCGCCGCGGCGCGCAGGGTCGGCGCGTTGGCGTGGATGGTGAGGAAGTCGACCCCCATAAGCGCGACATTCGCGACCGCGAGCCGGATCGTCTCGCCAATGTCATAGAGCTTGGCGTCGAGGAAGACGCGCTTGCCGCTATCCAGCAGCTCCTGGACATAGGCCATGCCGCCGGGCGCGAATTGCAGCTGCATGCCGACTTTGTAGAAAGTCACACTCTCGCCAAGCGTCGCGACCATCGCGCGCGCGGCATCGACGGTCGGGACATCGAGGGCAACGATCAGGCGGTCGCGGTCGGCAATCTGCAGCATGCGTCCCGCTATGCAAAGGCGCCGGGCGTCAGGCAAAGAAAAAGGCGCGGAAGCCGAAGCCCCGCGCCCTTTCTTGTTTGATTCGAATGCCCTTAGGCGGTCGCGGCTTCGGCCTGGGCCGGCAGCGCCGCCTTCGCCTGCGCGATGATCGTGCTGAACGCCGCGCCTTCGTGCATGGCGATGTCGGCCAGGACCTTGCGGTCCAGTTCGACGCCGGCCAGCTTCAGGCCGT
>JBBSLM010000082.1:0-8061 GCA_038255245.1 Sphingomonadales bacterium | reverse complement strand
GCGGGCGCGCACCGTCGCGGCGATATTATGCTTGTAGGCCAAAGCGGCGAGCGCGACGTCGGCCCCGGCGATGCCGAAGATCACCAGCGCCAGCAGGAAGTCGGCGCCGTGCAATTCGCTGTTCGGGAACATCGCCTGCGGAAAGAAGATCAGCAGGATGCTGGCCGCCGCGGACGCGATAAAGGCGGCCAGCATCGCATCCCACACGACATGCGATTCCGGCTGGTCGCTGGCCCGCAATTGCTGGGCGAGCCCACGCTTCAGGCCCAGCGTGGCAAGCTGCGCCGCGAACTCGATGACGATGATCGCATAAGCGAAACGGCCGAGCGCGGTCGCGCCATAGAGCTGCCCGGCGATGAACAGGAACGGCAGCCGCGCGATCAGCCGCAGCACGAAGCCGAACACATTCGTCCGCCCGCCCTTCGCCAGGGCGGCGATGTCGTCGTCGGGGGTGGGCGCGGCAGCGGCCATGGCGCGCTAATCGACGCCCGTTGCGGTGGGCAGCGACCGGGCGTCCGAGGCCAGATATTTCGGCAATCTGCTCATCATCCCCCCCCGGTCAGCGTCTAGTGCGCGCTGCCCCAATTCGCACCCGTCCCGATTTCGATGCCCAGCGGGACGCTGAGCTTCACCGCAGGCTCCGCCGCGCCGGCCATGATTTCGCGAATCACCGCGCTCGCGGGTTCGATCTCGGCTTCCGGCACCTCGAACACCAGTTCGTCATGGACCTGCAGCAGCATGCGCGTGCCGGTCAGGCCAGCGCCGCGCAAAGCCGGGACCATACGGGCCATGGCGCGCTTGATGATGTCGGCTGCGGCGCCCTGGATCGGCGCGTTGATCGCGGCGCGTTCGGCCCCCTGCCGCTCGTGCTGGACTTTGGACTGCAGGCCCGGAAAATGCGTCTTGCGGCCGAACATGGTGGTGGTGAAGCCGGTTTCGCGCGCCTTGCTCAGCGTCTCGGCGATATAATTGCGTACGCCCGGGAAGCGCTCGAAATAGCGGTCGATCATCGCCTGCGCTTCTTCGGCGCTGATCATCAGCCGGCCGGCCAGCCCCCAGCGCGAAATGCCGTAGAGGATGGCGAAATTGATCGTCTTGGCGCTGGCGCGGGTGTCGCGATTGACGGTCCCGAACAGCTCCTGCGCGGTCAGCGAGTGAATGTCGTCGCCCCGCGCGAAGGCCTCCTTCAATTGCGGCACGTCCGCGATATGCGCCGCCAGCCGCAGTTCGATCTGCGAATAATCCGCGGCGAGCAGCACATGGCCCGGCTCGGCGATGAAGGCGTCGCGGATGCGCCGGCCGATCTCGGTGCGGATCGGGATGTTCATGAGGTTGGGATCCGACGAGGCCAGCCGCCCGGTCTGCGCGCCCGACAGGCTGAAGCTGGTATGGACCCGGCCGGTCGTGGGGTTGATCTGCTCCTGCAACGTGTCGGTGTACGTGCTTTTCAGCTTCGACAGCTGTCGCCAATCCAGCACCATCCGCGCGATCGGCACGCCCTCGCGCTGCAGCCGCTCCAGCTCGGTCACATCGGTCGACCAGACGCCGCTTTTGCCCTTGCGGCCTCCTTTCAGGCCCATCTTGTCGAACAGGATCTCGCCCAACTGCTTGGGGCTGCCGATGGTGAACTTGCACCCAGCCTCGCCGCAGATCGTCTCCTCCAGCGCCGCGATCTGAATCGTGAATTCCTTCGACAGCTCGCTCAGCATGGCGCGGTCGACCTTGATCCCCTCGCGCTCCATCCGCGCGATCACCGCCACCATCGGCCGGTCCACTTGGCTGTAGACGCGCGTGGCGCGCTCGGCCGGCAGCCGCGTCTTGAACCGCTTCCACAGCCGCAGCGTCACGTCCGCATCCTCCGCCGCATATTCGGTCGCGCGGTCCAGCGGTACGACGTTGAATTTGATCTGCTTCTGCCCGGTGCCGCACAGCTCCTTGTAGGTCAGGCAGGTGTGGCCGAGATGCTTCTTGGCCAGATCGTCCATCGCGTGACTGGCCAGCCCGCCAGCGTCGAGATTGAAGCTCATCACGAGCGTATCGTCATAAGGCGCGATGCAGATGCCACGCCGGTCGAGCAGCACCCAGTCGAACTTGAGATTATGCCCGATCTTCAGGATCGCCGGATCCTCCAGCAGCGGCTTCAATTTCGCCAGCACCAGGTCGGCGGGCAGCTGCTCCGGCCGCTCGGCGAACATGTCATCGCCGCCATGCTCCAGCGGGATGTAGCAGGCCATGTTGGTTTCGACCGCAAGGCTGATGCCGACCAGATTGGCGGTGACGCAGTCGCGCCCGTCCGTCTCGGTATCGATCGCCAGGAAGCCGCGCGCCCGGGCGACGGCGATCCAGCGGTCCAGCGCGTCCTCGGTCGTCACCGTCTCATACAGGCTCCGGTCGATCGCCGGCTCGGGTGCGGCCTCTTCGCGGGCAGCGGTCGGCGCACTGCTTCCACTCGCCGCCGCACCCGAACGCCCGTCCAGCCGGGACAGCAAGGTCTTGAAGCCGTGATGTTCGAGGAATTCACGCAGCGGCGCGTCCGGAATCCCCTGCATCGCCAGCGCGTCGAGCGGCTCGGGCAAGGGCGAATCGCAGACCAGCCGGACCAGTTCGCGCGACAGCCGCGCCATGTCGGCATGCTCGATCAGATTCTGCCGCAGCTTGGGCTTCTTGATCCCGTCGGCCGCGGCCAGCACGCTTTCCAGATCGCCATATTCCTGGATCAGCAGGGTAGCGGTCTTCGGCCCGACGCCGGGCACGCCGGGGACATTGTCGACGCTGTCGCCCATCAGCGCCAGCACGTCCCCGACCAGTTCCGGGCCGACGCCGAACTTCTCGATCACCTGCTCGCGCTGGATGCGGCGGTCGTTCATCGTGTCGAGCATGTCGACCGAACCTCTTCCGTCGGCGCCGTCCTCGATCAGCTGCATCAGATCCTTGTCGGAGCTGACGATGGTGACTTTCCAGCCGGCCTCGCTGGCGACCTTCGCGTAGCAGGCGATGATGTCGTCCGCCTCGAGCCCCATCTCCTCGATGCAGGGGATGGAGAAAGCGCGGGTGGCGTCGCGGATCAGCGGGAATTGCGGGACCAGTTCCGGCGGCGCCGGCGGGCGGTTGGCCTTATATTGGTCGTACATCTGGTTGCGGTGCGTGCTCTCCGACGCATCGAGGATCACCGCCAGATGGGTCGGCCCGTCGGCGCGGCCCAGTTCCTCGGCCAGCTTCCACAGCATCGTCGTATAGCCATAGACCGCGCCGACATTCAGGCCATGCTTGTTGGTCAGCGGCGGCAGCCGGTGAAAGGCGCGGAAGATGTAGGACGAGCCATCGACCAGATAGAGGTGCGGGGAGGACATGGCCCGGCTCTAGCCGAGGGGGGTGCGGGTGCAAACCTCTGCCGACGCGCTAGCCGTCGCTGCCGACCGCCTCGGCGAGCGTCGCGAAGCCCTCCCGCTCCACCAGGGCGCGAAGCTCGCGGTTGATCCGGCGCGCCACCCCCGGCCCTTCGTAGACGAGCGCGGAATAGAGTTGCACCAGGCTCGCCCCGGCCTTGATCCGCGCCCAGGCATCCGCACCGCTCGATATGCCACCCGCTGCGATCAGCGGCAGGTCCGGCCCGGCGGCACTGCGAAAATCCCGCAACCGCTGTTGCGCCAGATCCTTCAGCGGCGCCCCCGACAGCCCACCCGCTTCCTGCGCATGGAGCGAACGCAATGGAGGCCGCGACACACTGGTGTTGGCGACGATCAACGCATCGATCCCCGCCGCTCTCACCGCCCCGACGATGTCATCCACGTCCGCCCTTTCGAGGTCCGGCGCGACTTTCAGGAATATCGGTGGCCCAGCCGCGCCTCGCGCCGCGACGACCGCCATCAGCAACTCAGTGAGCGCACCCTTGTCCTGCAGTGCCCGCAGGCCCGGCGTATTGGGCGACGAAATATTGATCGTCAGATAGTCCGCGAGCGGCGCCATTAACTCCACGCCAGCGACATAATCCTGTTGGCCAGTTCCCGCTGCGACGCTCTCCTTGTTCGCGCCGATATTGACGCCGACAAGCCCGCGCAGCGGCCGCGCCAGTCGCGCCGCCGCCGCGTCCTGGCCTTTATTGTTGAACCCCATGCGGTTGATCACCGCTCTGTCCTCGGCCAGCCGGAACAGACGCGGCCTGGGATTCCCCGCCTGCGGGCGCGGCGTCAGCGTGCCGACTTCGACGAAGCCGAAACCGAGCCCGAGCATCTGCGCGAACACCTCGGCATCCTTGTCGAACCCGGCCGCGAGCCCGACCGGATTGGGAAAATCCAGTCCGGCGACCCGCATGGCCAGCACTGGATCCGGCGCCGGTGGGCGACCATCGGGCTTCAGCCGCAGCGCCCGGATCGACAGCCGGTGCGCGCGCTCCGCATCCAGCCGGAACACCAAGGGGCGGAGAAGACCATAAAGGGACATGCGGGTTGCAAATGCATGCGTCCCGGCACACATGCAATCAGACCATATTGCTCCGATTTGAGAAACATTCGCAAATGCGCCTTTCCAGCCTCGCCGATTATGCGGTCCTGATGATGTCCGCCGCCGCGCGCCATTGCGGCGTTGGCGCGCGCATCGCGGGCCGGCCGGTGCGGATGAACGCGACCAGCCTCGCCGCCGAAACAGGCATTCCCCTGCCGACCGCGCAGAAGCTGGTCAGCCGGCTCTCCGCCGCCGGCCTGCTGGAATCCACCCGTGGCACCGGCGGCGGCGTACGCCTGTCCCGTCCTCCGGCCGCGATCAGCCTGGCCGACATCGTCGAGGCAGTCGAAGGCCCGATCGCGCTGACCACTTGCGTCGACACCGCCCGCCACGATTGCGCGCTGGAAGGCGGCTGCGCGGTCCGTCCGCATATGGGAATCGTGAACGAGGTGGTGCGGGATGCGCTGGCTTCGGTGAGTTTGGCCAGCCTTACCCCTTCCCCGCTCATGTCGAGCGAAGTCGAGACACGGGTTCGGGCACGGGCGAACCCTCGTGAGCCTGGCCCCAGCTCGACCGGGTCTCTCGACTTCGCTCGAGACGAACGGGCTGAGGGAGTCGCGTAGTGGACGACATCAAGAACCGCGAAGCCTTCGAGGCCGCCGAGCGTGCCGCGACCTATGACGCCGGCTTCGTCACCGAGATCGAGACCGATTTCGCGCCCAAGGGGCTGAACGAGGACACGGTCCGCTTCATTTCCGCCAAGAAAGGCGAGCCGGAATGGCTGCTGGAATGGCGGCTGAAGGCCTTTCGCGCCTGGCTGACGATGGAAGAGGTCGACTGGGCCAAGCTCGACATCCCGCCGATCGATTTCCAGGATGCTTATTATTACGCGGCGCCCCGCCCCAAGCCCAAGCTCGGCAGCCTCGACGAGGTCGATCCCGAAATCCTGCGCGTCTATGAAAAGCTCGGCATTCCGATCGAGGAGCAGAAGGTGCTCGCCGGGGTCGAAGGCGCGCGCAAGGTCGCGGTCGACGCGGTGTTCGACAGCGTCAGCGTCGCCACCACCTTCCGCGCTGAGCTGGAGCGCGCCGGCGTCATCTTCCGCTCGATCTCCGAAGCGGTGAAGGAATTCCCCGACCTGGTCCGCAAATATCTTGGCAGCGTCGTCCCCGCCCGCGACAATTTCTACGCCTGCCTCAACGCCGCGGTCTTCTCCGACGGCACCTTCGTCTACATTCCGGAGGGCGTGCGCTGCCCGATGGAACTCAGCACCTATTTCCGCATCAACGCCGCCAACACCGGCCAGTTCGAGCGTACTTTGATCGTGGCCGACAAGGGCAGCTACGTCTCCTACCTCGAAGGCTGCACCGCGCCGATGCGCGACGAGAACCAGCTCCACGCCGCCGTCGTCGAACTGGTCGCAATGGACGATGCCGAGATCAAATATTCCACCGTGCAGAACTGGTATCCCGGCGACGCCAACGGCCTGGGCGGCATCTACAATTTCGTCACCAAGCGCGGCATCTGCAAAGGCGCGCGCTCGAAGATCAGCTGGACCCAGGTCGAAACCGGCAGCGCCATCACCTGGAAATATCCCAGCTGCATCCTCCAGGGCGAGGACAGCGTCGGCGAATTCTACTCCGTCGCGCTGACCAACAATTGCCAACAGGCCGACACCGGCACCAAGATGATCCACATCGGCAAGGGCAGCCGCTCGACCATCGTGTCGAAGGGGATCAGCGCCGGGCGTTCGAACAACACCTATCGCGGCCTGGTCCGCGTGCTGGCGGGCGCGGAGGGCGTCCGCAACTTCACCCAGTGCGACAGCCTCCTGCTGGGCGACCAATGCGGCGCCCACACCGTGCCGTACATCGAAGTCCGCAACCCCAGTGCCCAGATCGAGCACGAGGCCACCACCAGCAAGATCAGCGACGACCAGCTCTTCTACGCCATGAGCCGCGGCCTGAATCAGGAGGATAGCGTCGCCCTCATTGTGAACGGGTTTGCGAAAGAGGTCCTGCAGCAGCTCCCGATGGAATTCGCGGTAGAGGCGCAGAAGCTGCTGGGGATCAGCCTTGAGGGGAGTGTCGGTTGAGGCTTTTCCCGCCCTTGGCCACGGTGGTCCTCGGGCTATCCGCCTGCGATGATCCTGTGCCGCAAGGCTCACGCCCCGGGTCGGACGCGGTGCTTCAAGCGGAGCGCTTTCGCGCCCGGGCCGAAGCTTGCTATCATGACACGAGCCTTCGACCTGCAAGCACACCCGCCTGTGCGCAGGCGGCCGGCCTTTACGAAGAGCTGCGTTCTACCCCGACTCACTTTGCCGACGGTGGCGAAGAATGGGAGCGCTTTCAGGAAGCTCTAGGCGCCGGCACGGGCCTTCTTTTGCAGGGAGTTCTTTCCGAGTTCTGCCACGAGCCGACGCGCAGAAGCCCCAACGGTGATGAAGAAGCAATCTGCGGTGCGCGGCAGGCCGTGCGCGAAGCGCGAACGCCACGACCTTTTAAGAATGCAGGATCAAATGCTAAAAATTGAAAGCCTCCACGCCACTGTCGGCGACAGGGCGATCCTCAAGGGGATCAGCCTCACCATCAACGCGGGCGAGATTCACGCGATCATGGGGCCGAACGGGTCGGGCAAACTGGACCGGGCGCGCACATGATGATCGTTGTGGCCCTTCTCCTCGCGCAGCCAGCACCGCCGCCGCCTTTGCCCCCCGAGCAGCAGCAAGAGCTGGTGGTCATCGGGCAGCGGTTGGCGAACTGGCGGGGGCGAGTCAGCCCCGCGGGCCAGGCGATGCGCTGCGTCACCGAGCGGTCCTCCGGCGATCCGGAGATCGACCGGATTGGCTGCGATACGATGGTTATCTGCATCACGCCCATTCGGTCCCGCATTCAGGCGGCGAACGACAGAAGCCGGCCGCGCTCGGAGCGGCAGGCACTGGAGGCAGCCTATTCACGAGACCTCACGGCATGCTTCACCGAGCAGCACGACCGCCGCACGGCCGAATTGGCCGAGCGCCGTTACGAGGCGCGCAATGGGACACATGATGCTTCAGATTGAAAACCTCCACGCCAATGTCGGCGGCAAGGAAATCCTCAAGGGGATCAGCCTCACCATCAACGCGGGCGAGATTCACGCGATCATGGGGCCGAACGGGTCGGGCAAGTCGACCTTGTCCTACGTCCTCGCCGGGCGGCCCGGCTATGAGGTGACGGGGGGGGGCGTGACGTTCCAAACCCGTCTCCCCCGCGAAAGCGGGGGTCCCGCTTCTCACTCGGGCGGGGAAAGAAGCGGGACCCCGGATCAAGTCCGGGGTGACGAAGGGGGTATCGACCTCCTCGCCCTCGCCCCAGACGAGCGCGCTGCGGCGGGCATCTTCCTCGGCTTCCAATATCCGGTCGAAATCCCCGGCGTCTCCAACGTCCAGTTCCTGCGCACCGCCCTCAATGCCCAGCGCCGCGCGCGTGGCGAGCCCGAGCTCAGCGCCGGCGAGTTCCTGCGCCAGGCCCGCGAACAGGGCGACGCGCTCGGCATGTCGATGGACATGCTCAAGCGCCACGTGAACGTCGGCTTTTCGGGCGGCGAGAAGAAGCGCAACGAGATGGTGCAGATGGGGATCAT
>JBBSLM010000081.1:0-8101 GCA_038255245.1 Sphingomonadales bacterium | reverse complement strand
CCTGATCGCTTTGCTTTGGCGGGTGCGGACGACCGCCGCCTTGCTGCTGCTGCCCTATCTGGCCTGGATCTGCTTCGCCACCGCGCTCAATTACCGGATCATGGTCGACAACCCGAATGCCGCCCAGCTTGCACCGGCGGCGGCCCGTACCGATATCCCGCTCGACTGATCTGGTAGGACGCAAGACGATGCAGACCGAAAACCGCCTGTTCGACGATCTGGTGAAGATGATGAACGGCGCCGCCGGCACCTTCGCCGGCATGACGCGCGAGGCCCAGACGGGCTTTCAGGAGCGCGTGAAGGAATGGGTCGGCGGCATGGATTTCGTCTCGCGCGACGAGTTCGAGGCGGTGAAGGCGATGGCCGCCGCCGCGCGCGACGAGAATGAGGCGCTGGCCGCCCGCATCGCGGCGCTGGAGGCCGGCAGTGCCGGTCCCGCCAAGGTGAACACCGCCAAAGCCAAGGCTCCGAAGGGCGACTGAGCGCATCCACTAATCCACAGCTTTGTCGGCGCTGCGCTTGCACGCCCCCGGAGCCAGGGTGTATCTCACGCGGAACAAAAGCGGGGCAGGACTGGGCGTCCCATGAACATTGACGAATATGATGCGGAGCGCGACGCCAGCGCCCCGATCGACATGCTCGAACATTATTTCACCGCGCTCGGCTGGTCGTGCGAGCGCAGCGGCGACGACGAGATCGTCTCCAATTTCCAGGGCAGCTGGAGCCAGTATGAGCTGCGCGGCATCTGGCGCGAGGACGACAATGTCCTGCAATTCCTGGCGCTCCCCGACATCCGCGTCTCGACCGAAAAGCGCGCCGCGATCTACGAGACGATCGGTATCATCAACGAACAGCTCTGGCTCGGCCATTTCGAGCTTTGGTCGAGCTCCGGCCTCGTCCTCTTCCGCCACGCGGCGCTGCTGGAAAACGAAAACGGCCTGACCCTGCAACAGGCCGAAGCCCTGGTTGAAGCCGCGATCGAGGAATGCGAACGCTTCTACCCGGTCTTCCAGTTCGTCCTGTGGGCCGACAAGACCCCGCAAGAGGCGATCGCCGCCGCCCTGATCGAGACGCAGGGCGAGGCTTAAGCGAGGACGCCGCGCAGCCAGACTCGCTCATCCTGAGCCTGTCGAAGGACTGTCCCTTCTCGACCGCCAATAGCGCGGGAGAAACGGACACCTGTTCAGAAGTTCATCCTCCAAGTGCCTCGAAGGTGCTCGTCGAGGATGCGAACGTGGCTGATCCTCCAGCGCCCGTCTTCCATGACCCACGTATACACGCCGCGACGCTCCAAATCCCATCTCCGCCGAACGAGCCCGAAGAGCGAGACCTCGAACGACGCATTCTGAATCAAAGTTTCCGAAACCTGCTCCCCGTCCAGCACCAGCTTTTCCCGGACGAATCTTGATTCGGCCCTGTCCATCTTTTGAAATTGCGCCCTGACGTCGCGCATCAATCGCGACTGGTCGAGAACGATGCCATCTTTCTGCTCATACCTGCCCTCCGCGGAAAAAATCTCGCGATAGGCCTCGATATCTCGATTGGTGAACGCTGCTTGTGCTTGCGCGTGTCGCGCATCCAACGCGGTAGTGATGCCGATTTCGTCCCAAGCCATATCTATGAATGATCAGAATCTGGTCGAGCTGGCAACGCGCTCTGCGCATGTCAGGTGGCAGGTTGCGGTAGGGGCGAGGGCCGGGCCTTCGACAAGCAGGCTAAGCGGAGCGTTGCCGTGCCCGGTCAGCCCTGCCCGGCCAGCACCTTCACCAAAAACGCCGCGCCGAGCCTCAGTCCCTCCTGATCCACGCTGTGCCCTAGGCCCGGCGACACGTGCGACGTCACCTCGACCCCGAGCGCTTTAAACGCCCGCTCCGCTGCATGCAGCGCGCTCACCGGCACCACCATGTCCGCCGACCCGTGGATCAACAGCACGGGCGGCTTGGTGATCACGGCATCTGCCAGTTCGCCCGCCCCGGTCAGCGCGCCCGAATAGCCGACGATCCCCGCCAACGCCCGCGCCCGCCGCAGCCCGACGTGCAGCGCCATCATCGTGCCCTGGCTGAACCCGACCAGAGCGAACTCGGCCTCGGTCAGCCCATATTCCGCCAGCTTGCGGTCGGTGAAGGCGTCGATCGCCCCGGCCGCCGAGGCCGCTCCGGCTGCCATCGCCGCGTCGTCGAACGCGTGCAGCGGCCACCATTGATAGCTGGGGCCCATGCCGCATCGCTGTGGCGCGTTCGGCGCCAGGAACAGGGCATCCGGCAGCAACTGGCCCAGCTGCGGCGCGAGCGCGATCAGATCCGCGCCGTCGGAGCCATAGCCATGGAGCAGCATAACGATCTGCTTCGGCGCTCCGTCGGAGGCGGGCTGCCGGCTCGATCCATTTACGATCTTCGACAAGTGATTATCGCCCGCTTGAAAGGTTCGAATATCCGAATCCGGCCGAAGTGGCCGCTCGTGGCTCTGGCGCTTCGCAGGACGCGAGACAATGACGGAGATCGAACCGACAACCCGGCTAGGCGAATTGCTTCGGCTCTGCCAGCATGCCGGCGGGGGAAATGCTTCGCATGGACAAGTTCGAATATGTGGTGGCGCTAGCGGCGGTCATTACCGGCCTGGGGCTCAGCGACGTCGCGGTCAGTCTGCACCGGCTGCTGAAGCGCCGCGCCGGCGTGCGCTGGGATTGGATCCCGATCGTGCTGGCGCTCTACGCCAGCCTGGTCCTGATGCGGCTCTGGTACCAATTATGGTCGGTGCGCGACGAGCCATTCGTGGTCGATCTGCCGTTCGTGGCGGTGCAAGTCGTGCAGACCCTGGTCCTCGTCCTGTTTGCCTCCTCCGTCTTGCCGGACGAGGATGATTTCCGGCGGGGACGGATCGACATGCGCGTCTATTACCGGCGGCATCGGCGCTACATCTTGACCACCTATCTTGTCTTCCTGCTGATGTGGATCGCGACCGGCGCCTTCTTCCGCATGTACGACGGCGAGCAATGGCTGAACGATCCGATCTTCCACCTCTATTTTTCCATTCCTATCCTGCTGACGCTGGCGGCGATCTGGGGAAAGCGGAAGGTGCAGGCGTCGATGCTGGTTCTGCTGGTCACGCACGAAATCCTGATTCCATCAAATCTGTTCGGCATGCGAGCGGCGATCGTGCAATTCCTGCAAGGTGGGGTCTGAACCTGCTTCGCCACCCCGGACTTGATCCGGAGTTTTCCTTCTTGGGCTCGAACAACAAAAGGCGGATGCCGGATCGCATCCGGCATGACAAAGGAGAGGAATGACCTACCCCACCTCCCTCTGGCTGATCGGCTGCGGCAACATGGCCGGTGCCATGCTCAGCCGCTGGCTCGCCACCGGCGTCGATCCCGCCACCGTCACCGTGATCCACCCCAGCGGCAAGCCCGTCGCCGACGGCGTCCGCGTCCTCCCACAGGTTCCTAACGAACCGCCGCCCGTCATCGCCATGCTCGGCATGAAGCCGCAGCAGCTCGATCTGGTCGCGGCCACGCTCGCGCCGGCCTTGGGGCCGGACACCGTCCTCATCTCCATCCTCGCCGGGGCGGAGATCGCCTCGTTGCGCGCCCGCTTCCCCACCCCGCGCAACATCGTCCGCGCCATCCCCAATACGCCGTCGCGGGTGGGGAAGGGGGCGACCATCCTCTATGCCGAAGCTGGCGACCCCGCCGCCCTGGCCGCCGTCGAGGCGCTCATGACCCCGCTCGGCCTCGTCGAATGGGTCGATGACGAGCGTTTGTTCGACATCGTCACCACGCTCACCGGCAGCGGCCCCGCCTTCGTCTTCCGCTTCATCTCCGCACTGGCTGAGGGTGCGACGGCACTCGGCATGGACCC
This sequence comes from Sphingomonadales bacterium, assembly GCA_038255245.1. GTDB lineage: Bacteria > Pseudomonadota > Alphaproteobacteria > Sphingomonadales > Sphingomonadaceae > Allosphingosinicella. The sequence goes on along the minus strand of JBBSLM010000081.1, from coordinate 4,244 downwards.
GGAGCGCGCCCATCGCCTCGCCATCGCCACCGTGGAGGGCGCCGCCGCGCTCGCCGGCGCGTCCGACGTGGGCCCGCGCGACCTGGCCGAGCGCGTCGCCAGCCCGGGCGGCACCACCCGCGCGGGCCTTGCCGTACTGGATGCCGACGATCGCCTCGTCCGGTTGGTCCGCGACACGTTCGAGGCAACGGTGCGCCGCGAGCAGGAAATGCGGGCCGAAGCACGGCGCTGACCGGCCGCATTTTCCTACTGGGTCGCGGATCGCTATAGTCGGCGGATGCTCGCTCCAGCCGCTCTTCGACCGACTATTCGCGCCGCTCTGACAGGGAGGAGACCCCCCGCGATTCCGTGTGAAAGTCGTGAACTTCACGGCTTCTCGAGCCACCGCCGCCCGCTTGACCCCGTCCCGGCCCCGCGCCAAGCCGCGCGCTTTGCGGGCGGGCAACCTGGCGCCGCCCGCTTCGCACGCGCCGGGACAGGCGCGGCAATGAGAGGATGTTGATGACTGCCCCCCCCGCCTTCGCGTTCGAGCGCAACGCGTCGCCAATGCCGGCAAGCGAGCGCGCCGGGCTGATCGCCGATCCCGGCTTCGGCCGGATCTTCACCGATCATATGGCGACCGTCCGTTATTCCAGCGAACAGGGATGGCACGATCTGAAGATCGGCCCGCGCCGGCCGATCCAGACCGATCTGGCGACCAGCGTGCTCCATTATGCCCAAGAAATTTTCGAAGGAATGAAGGCCTATGGCCGCCCCGGTGGTGGCGCGGCTTTGTTCCGCCCGGATGCCAATGCCGCCCGCTTCCGCGCCTCCGCCCGCCGCATGGCGATGCCGGAATTGCCGGAGGAGATTTTCCTCGAATCGGTCCGCGCCCTCGTCCGCTCCGAAATCGACTGGATTCCCCCGGGCGAGGATGGCGCGCTCTACCTGCGCCCCTTCATGTTCGCGTCCGAAGTCTTCCTCGGCGTCAAACCGGCCGACGAATATCTCTATGCGGTGATCGCGTCGGCCGCGGGCGGCTATTTCAAGGGCGGCAGCCCGGCCATCTCGCTCTACGCCACCCGCGAATACACCCGCGCCGCGCCGGGCGGCACCGGCGCCGCCAAGACCGGTGGCAATTACGCCGCCAGCCTGATCGCGCAGGCCGAGGCGATCCGCCAGGGCTGCGACCAGGTCGTCTTCCTCGACGCGATCGAGCGCCGCTGGATCGAGGAACTTGGGGGCATGAACATCTTCTTCGCCTTCGCCGACGGCAGCCTGCAGACCCCGCCGCTCAGCGGCACCATCCTCGCCGGCATCACGCGTGACTCGATCATCCGCCTCGCCCGTGATCTCGGCGTGGAAGTGCGCGAGGAACCCTATTCGATCGACCAATGGCAGGCGGATGCGCAAAGCGGCCGGCTTACCGAGACCTTCGCCTGCGGCACCGCTGCCGTCGTCACCGCGATCGGCCAGGTGAAGACGGCGGACGGCGGTTTCGACATTGGCGGGCAGTCCGTCGGCCCGCTCACCCAGCGGCTGAAAGCGGCTCTGGTCGACATCCAGCGCGGCCGGGCGGAAGACCCGTACGGCTGGGTGGAGATCGTGGCGTGATGAACCCGCTTCTCTCCCCAAAACGTCACCCTGGACTTGATCCGGGGTCCCGCTTCCTTGCTGCCGGCATGTTGGATTCAGGTGAGACTTTAGTGTGACCTTTCACTCGTCAACCGAAGCCCGCGCCACCTTCGAAAAGCTCGGAATCGCCCTCCCCACCGAGGGCGACCTCGTCTCCCGCTCGCCCGTAGACGGCCAGGACATGGGCCGCGTCGCCGCATCCGACGAACCCTCGCTCGATGCGGCGCTGGCCCGCGCCCATGCCGCCTTCCTCCTCTGGCGCAACGTTCCGGCCCCGCGCCGGGGCGAACTGGTCCGCCTGTTCGGCGAGGAGCTTCGCGCCAACAAGGACGCGCTCGGCCGGCTGGTGACGCTCGAGGCCGGCAAGATTCTCCCCGAGGGCCTCGGCGAGGTCCAGGAAATGGTCGACATTTGCGACTTCGCGGTCGGCCTCTCCCGCCAGCTCTACGGCCTCACCATCGCCACCGAGCGGCCCGATCATCGCATGATGGAGACGTGGCACCCGCTGGGCGTCGTCGGCGTGATCAGCGCCTTCAACTTCCCGGTCGCGGTCTGGGCCTGGAATGCCTGCCTGGCGCTCGTCTGCGGCGACAGCGTCGTGTGGAAACCGTCCGAGAAGACCCCGCTAACCGCTTATGCGGTCGCCGCCCTGTTCGCCCGCGCCGCCGAAAAATTCGGCGATGCCCCCGACGGCCTGGTCGAAATCCTCCAAGGCGCCCGCGGCACCAGCGAGGCTATGGCCGACGATCCGCGCGTGGCGCTCGTGTCCGCCACTGGTTCCACCCGCATGGGCCGCGAGCTCGGCCCCCGCGTCGCCGCCCGCTTTGGCCGCACTTTGCTCGAGCTGGGCGGCAACAATGGCATGATCGTCTGCCCCTCGGCCGATCTCGATCTGGCCGAGCGCGCCATCGCCTTCGCCGCCGTCGGCACCGCCGGCCAGCGCTGCACCAGCCTGCGCCGCATATTCGTCCATGACAGCGTCTATGACAGCCTCGTCCCGCGCCTCCGCAGCATCTGGGAGCAGATCAAGGTCGGCAACCCGCTCGACGCCGGCACGCTCGTCGGCCCGCTGATCGACGGCGAAGCCTATGCCGCGATGCGCCGCTCGCTCGACGAGGCGGCGATGGATGGCAGCGTCTATGGCGGCGAGCGCCTGCACGCCGACGCATGGCCCGATGCTTGGTACGCCCGCCCGGCGCTGATCGAGATGAGCGCGCAGAGCGAGATCGTCCTGCGCGAGACCTTCGCGCCGATCCTCTACGTCATGCGCTATGCCGACCTCGACGACGCCATCGCGCGCCACAATGCCTCCAAGCACGGCCTCTCTTCGTCCATCTTCACCACCGATCTGCGCGAGGCGGAGCGGTTCATGTCCGCCGCTGGCTCGGATTGCGGCATCGTCAACGTCAATATCGGCCCTTCCGGCGCTGAGATTGGCGGTGCGTTCGGCGGCGAGAAGGAGACGGGCGGCGGGCGCGAAAGCGGCTCCGACAGCTGGCGCGCCTACATGCGCCGCGCCACCAACACGATCAATTACGGCCGCGATCTGCCGCTGGCGCAAGGGATCGACTTCAATCTTGATCGGCAGGAGGGTTGAGACGAAGCGCCGAGCGCTATAAGGCCGCGCTTCCGTCAGCGGATGCGCTGTTGGGGCGTCGCCAAGTGGTAAGGCAGCGGCTTTTGGTGCCGCCATTCCCAGGTTCGAATCCTGGCGCCCCAGCCAGCCAGCGTTGCGAAAATCGCAACACCTGCATGACCGCCGCGTCTCTCCCGCGAAGGGCCGGCGCGCGCTACATCCCTCTCAACGAAGCGCTCCAGCGAGCGCCGATGGGAGACCCAAGATGATCGAAGTCCGTCCATTCGACAGCCTCGGCGGCGCCAATCACGGCTGGCTCGATGCCAAGCATCATTTCTCGTTCGCCGACTATCACGATCCGGCGCGGGTCAATTGGGGCAATCTGCGCGTCTGGAACGACGATGTGATCGCGGCCAAGACCGGCTTTCCGGCGCATCCGCATGCGAACATGGAGATCATTACCTACGTCCGCACCGGCGCGATCAGCCATAAGGACAGTTTGGGCAACGAAGGCCGCACGGTGGCGGGCGACGTCCAGGTCATGTCGGCCGGGACCGGCATCCGCCACGCCGAGTTCAACCAGGAGGACGAGGCGACGACGCTCTTCCAGATCTGGATCATCCCGGATCGCAACGGCGGCGAACCCTCCTGGGGCACAAAGCCCTTCCCGAAGGATGCGCGCCACGGCCAGTTCGTGACCCTGGCCAGCGGCCTGCCGGGCGACGAGGACGCCCTGCCGATCCGCACCAGCGCCCGCGTCGCCGGCGCGACCGTGAAGGCTGGCGAGACGGTGACCTATGAGCTGGGCGAGGGCCGGCACCTCTACCTCGTCCCCGCCACCGGCGCGATCGAGGTGAATGGCGTTGCGGCCAATGCCCGTGACGGCGTCGCCATCCGCGATGTCGCCGCGGTCACGATCACCGCCAAGCAGGATGCGGAGATTGTGCTGGTCGACTCGAAGTAAGCATCAGGTGCGCGGCGGGCGACCCCAATCGCCCGCCGCGCCCATCCACAGGCTGAGCGCGGCCAGCGCGGCAGTCTCCGCGCGCAGGAT
>JBBSLM010000080.1:0-8113 GCA_038255245.1 Sphingomonadales bacterium | reverse complement strand
CCGTCCGATCGCCCCGCCGTCCTGTTCCAGGATCATCCATTCGAGCCCGGGATAGTGCGCCTGGTAATGCTGGTGCTGGGCCCGATGCTGCTGATCGAGAAAGCCGTCCCGCAGGTCGTCCGGCCAGCCGGTCCCCGCCAGTTCTTCGATCCGGGTCGAGGCATAAAGCGCCGCCACGAAGGGAAGGTCTTCATCCGTCATCGCCCGGGCGGTCACCCCCAGGCGACCGGCAACGGGCAGCGCGATGTCCATCGTCAGTTGAAGGAAGCGACCATCCGCAAAGGCGAAGACGTGCTGTTGTTGAGGTGAATGTTAAAGGTCGGGATTGTCGCGTGGCTAATCGTGTAGGTCCGGTCGCCCGCCATCCAGGCGCCGTCGACCATGTCGAACACCGCGATAAAGCCCTGCTGGCGCAATTCAGGCGGGCGGCCGCCGGCGCTGCCGATCAGCTCGACACCGGCCAGCCGCATCGTCCGGCCGCCGGCATTAAAGGTCGTCCCCGCGGCCGCGATCCATGCCGCGGCTTCCGCGGTCGCGAGCGGCGGCGCGCTCGACGTTGCAGTCGCGCTGCTTCCGCCGAAGATCGTCGACGCCGTCTCGGAGCCGCAGGCGGATAACGCCATCGCCGCGACGCCGCCAGTCAGGACCGCACGGCGTGAGGGGAGCAGGTCGAAACGACTCATCGCAACTTCCTTCAAATTATCCACGCGGCGGGAAGACGCCTTGCAGCGCGATGATGAAATTCATGGTGAGATAGGGCATCATATTGTTGTGCGGAAAACTGCTGCCGGCGATCCCGATCGCCTCCGGGGCGAGGGTGGTCGTCGCGCCGAACGGGGTCTGCTTGTAGGCCGAACCGCCGGCGCTGCGCGCGAGACCCTGCGTCGATGAGGCCAGCGACGCCGACCCCGGCAGCGCGTTCGCGTTCACATTGTGAGTGTGCGCTGGCATTTCGCTCTCAAGCAGGCTCACGGTCTGGCTGCCGCCCTGTTCGCCCAGGTCGCGCAGCGAAAGACCCTGCCCCTGCCCAGGATGCATAGGCGCGCTGCCTTGCAGATTGGGCAAGGCGAAATTGCTCTGGCCGTTGCCGCCGTAGGTCGTGCCGAGCAGCGCGAACAAAGCCGTGTTCTGCGACAGCGGCAGGATCTGCCCATCGCAGAAAGCCCACCCCTTGGGGGGGAAATTGAAGCCGACGATGCGAATCTCGGCGACGAACGGATCGGCCACGACTGGCGCTCCTTCAGGTTGGGCTCGGAAAGATGCCGAATTGCGAGATGATGAAGTTGATGCACAGGAATGGCACCATATTGTCGTGCGGCTGGCTGCCGCCGGTCGGGTTCAGCGTTTGCGGCGCGAGCGGCTGGGTCGGTGCCTGTGGCCGAAAGATCGACACCGAAGAACCGGAAGCGAGCACTTCGCCCGCCGGCGCATTCTGTGTGCCGGTCCCCATCGAGGCGAGCAAGGCGTGATTATGGACGGGGATCTGCTGGATCGTCAGCGTCACGCTTTCCGTTCCGGCCGCTTCGGCGAGCTGGCGGTTGATCCCGCCCGGCCCGTTGCCAAAGTGAATGGGGATGCGGCTCTGCAGATTCGGCAGGGCGAAGGTTTCCTGGCCGTCGCCGCCATAAGTGGTGCCGATCAGCTGAAACAGCGTTTCATTCTCTGAAATGGGCTGCAACTGACCGTCGCAGAAACTCCAGCCGGCGGGCGCGAAGTTCCCCGCGAACATCCGGATTTCACCGACATAAGGCTGGGCCATGCGTTCCCCCTCAATTCTGCGACGGGAAGATGCCCTGTAGGGCAATGACGAAGTTCAGCACGAGATAGGGCGACATATTGTTGTGCGCCTGGCTGCCGCCGACGTTGGAAATCGACGCCGGATTGAGCGGGGTGAAGGCCGCCGGCGCGCCATAGCCATTGTTGAAGGCACCGAGCATGTTGCCGCTCGCGATCGGCACATCCCCGTCGGCCGTCGCCGCATTGGCGAAGTGAATATGCTGCGGCATTTCCGACATGATCAGCGTATGCGCTTCGGAACCGCCGGCCTGTCCCTGCGTAAAACCGCCACCCCTATGAAATGGCGAACGTCCTTGCAGGTTCGGCAGCGCGAAATTGGTCTGGCCGTTGCCTCCATAGGTGGTGCCGAGCAGCGAGAACAGCGCCTGGTTCTGGTTGATCGGTAGCAGCTGGCCGTTGCAGAACGCCCAGCCTTTCGGCGGGAAGTTGAACGACATGATACGGATTTCGGCGAGGAACGGTTCCGCCATTGTTCAATCCCCTCCTACCCTGGGCGCACCATAGGGGACCGGCCAAAAGCTGCAAGCCGCCAATCGCGACTGGCCGACATGGATTGTCCCGAATGCGCGCCGTTGCGCGCGCTTCCGGAGCTTCACAGCGTCATGTCATAGGTCGGGATGATCATGGTGAGATCATCCGCCGGGCCGAGAGAGGCGAGCGCCGCTTCGCCATCGCCGTCGAACAGGTTGACCATGGCCGGCCCGCCGATGTCACGCGCGAAGGCGATGTCCAGATAGCCGCCATGCGATCCGCCCGGGTCCGCCGCGGCAAGGCCGGCCATGCCGCCCGGATTGGCGAGAGCGCCCAGATCGAGCATGGCGGGACCGGCCAGATCCATCACGAGCAACCCGCCCGCTTCGCCGGAGGCCGCGGCTTTCACAGGCAGGGGCTGCTGCGCCGTCACGGCGACGAAGTCGGCGGCCGTCAGCGTGTGGCCGTCGATCACGGTTACGTCGATCACCATGTCGGCGACGGCGTCGCCATCGATGAAGACGTTTACCGTGGCGGCATTGCCGGTCTGGATCACCTGCACCTGCCGTGCGCCGCTCTGCGCGCCGCCACCGATGAAGCTGAAGCTACCGCCGCCGGTGTTGACCGACAGGCCGGTCAGATCGATCTTGTCGCCGGTCGCGAAATCCAGAAGCTGGTCGCGCGCGCCGGGGGCCGAGTGGCTCGCCTGCAGATAATGGAAAGTGTCGTTGCCCGCGCCGCCGCGGAGCGTATCGGCACCGCCCTGGCCCTCGATGAAATCATCGCCTGCGCCGCCCCAGATATCGTCGGCATTCTGGCTCCCAGCGATGAAGTCATTGCCCGCGCCGGAGAAGACCTGGAACGAGCCATTGCTTTCGAAGAAGCCGCGGAAGGTCAGCGTCTCGGTGGCCGTCAACGTGTTGGCCGAGACAATGATGCGCTGGCCAGCCGCGACGTTGGCGTCCGCCATGATTAGGTTGTAGCTGACCGACCCGCCGCTGGCGCCAAAGCGATTGTCGCCGGCGGACAAGAGCACAATAAACTCAATCCCGCTCATGACTCCAACATAGCCGGGAGCGTTGAAATCGATGGTATAATTGCCCTGCAGGCCGAGCTGGTCCATCGTGCCGGCGCCGCCGTTTACGATGTCACCCGCGCCAAACCGGCCTTGGCCGAAGAAGAAGCCGTCATTGCCGGAACCGCCGGTCAGAGTGTCGGTCCCTAGCCCGCCATAGATCAGGAAATCGATCGACGAAGCCGAACCGTTGAACGTCAAATCCTCGCCCGCCCGCAGGAGGTTGGCCTGGATGATCAGCTTGTTGTTGCTGACGATCGTGCCGGCGTTGGCGGTGATGAGGTAATCGTAGACATTGCCCGCCGTGTCGCCGAACCGGGTGTCGTTGCCGGGCAGCAGCACGACCAGTTCGGTGTTCAGCAGCGAACCCAAGGTGACGCCGCCGCTGTAATTGCCCTGCAGGCCGATCTGATCGAGCGAGCCGGCGCCGCCATCGACGGTATCGGCGCTGGTATAGGCCCCGCCGAAATAGAAGCCGTCATTGCCGCCCAGGCCGGACACAGTGTCGTCGCCGCCCTGGCGAAGATCGAAGAAGTCCGCGCCGGGAGTGCCCGACAGATTGTTGTTGTTCGCGTCGCCGTTGATGATGCCGTCCGGCGCGAGGCTGATCGAAACAGCGTCGCTGTCGGTCAGCGTGCCGCCAGAACCCGTCTGGCCCCCGTCGCTGGTCAGGATGGTGAGTGAATCCGGGCCATTATAGTTCAGATTGCCGCGATAGATCAGGCCGTTCAACGCGGCGTTGATCGCCAAAGCGGTGCCGGTGAAGGTCATCGTCGCATCGGCGGTGCCATCGCCGGCCCCGAAGCTGAGGCCCGCGGTGCCGGACAGCGTGAGCACGCCATTGGCGACCGACAGGGTGACGGTGAGCGTGGTCGCGTCCGGATCCGAAACGCTGATCGCATTGCCGTTACCGGCCGAGAAAACGAGGTTGGTGTCCTCCGTGCCGTTCTGCGCGGCCGGCACGGAGTTGACGGGCGTGTCGTTGACCGCGGCGACGGTCACGCTGCGCGTGCTGGCCGTGCTGTTTGCCGCGCCGTCATTTGCGACAAAACTGACCGTGCGAGCGCCGGTGGTCGGCGCATCGGAGGCGTTGTTGTAGGTCACCGCGCGCAGCGCGTTGGTGAACTGGGTCACCGTCGCGGTCGCGCCCGCCGAGGTGAGCGTCAGCACGCCGGTGCCATTATTATAGCTTGCGGTGATGTTGCCGAAGGTCGTCGCGTTGTTGTTGGTGAACGCCAGCACGTCCTGCGCGCTGTTGAAATTGACGGTGATCGAAACCGTCGCCGAGGCCAGGGTGGTGTTGTCGACGTCGAACAGCGTCAGCGCGGGCGCAACCGCCACGGCCGTGCCATTTTCGGTGAACGCGGCCGAACCGACCTGGGCGTTCAACACCGGTGCGTCATTCGACGCCACGACGTTGACCGTCGTCGTATAGCTACTGGTGTCGGCACCGCCATTGGCCGTGCCGTCGCCATCGGTCAGCGTAAAGGTGACGGTGCGCGTGCCGCCGACCGGATCTTGCGAGTTGTTCAAGAAGGCAATCGCGCGGATGAGTGCCTGCACCCGTGCCGGGGTCGCATCCGCATTGAAATTGATGATGCTATCGTTGTTGTTGGAATTGTTCTGCCCGATCGTTCCGATCACGACAGGCGCAGGATCGCCCGCAAGCTGCACGATCACCGAGCTGCCGGCAGTCTGGCCCGACAGACCGACGGTCCCATTGGCAAGAATCGTGATACGATCCGCGGCCGCATTGAGACCACCGGTAATCTGCACGCGCAAACTGCCACCATCGAAATTCGGGCTGTCGGAATCCGTGACGGTGGCGTTGGAGCCGACGTCCAGGAAAGCCTGAACCAGCACGTCTTCGGTGATGGTGATCGTGTCGCCCTGCAGATTGGCTATGGTCGGGGCTTGATTGGGCGCGATCAGCGCGAAATCGAGCGTGTTGTTGGTGTCGTTGCCGGTGCCGGGGGTCGGCTCCGTATTGTAAGCGAGCGTGATGGCGTTGCTGAAGATGAAGCCGCCGGACACGGCGTTGCCATTGTCGTCACCGTCGACATTGTTGTCCGGATCGACGCTGCCGGGCGAGGAGGCCAGCGCCCCCGGCGTGACACGGACGATGTAATTGCCCGGCGCCAGGCCGGCGAACGAGTACAGGCCGCCGCCCGCGGTCGTCGTGGTCAGCAGGGCGGAGCCCGGCGTGTCGGCGATATCGTCATTATTGGCATCGACGAACAAAGCGACGGTCAGGCCGTTGATCCCCGCTTCGGTGCCGTCGAGCAGGCCGTTGCCGGAAATGCCGCCGCCGGCGCCATTGTCGAGCCAGACCTGGCCTCCGAGTGTCAGCGTGTCGAGGTTTGTGGTGACCACATTGGTTTGCGTGGTGCCCGGGAACGGGCCGCTGGCCGTCACCGTGCCGGAATTGACCGGGTTGACGATCAGGCCGTTACTCTGCGGGTCGATCGTGGCGCGCCACTGAATGGTGACCGTCTGGCCGTTGGGCAGGTTGAACGGGCCGACCGACAGCGTCTCGCCCGATTGCGGCGTCGGCGGTAGCGGCTCGATTCCGACCGGCGACACCTGCGCTGCGAGCGCATGGGCCAGCGCCACAAGGGAAGCCTCGTCCGCGATCAGGCTGGCGAGATGGTCGTCCAGCGCCGCGCTCTGCAACAGGCGCAGTTCGGCTTCCCAATCCGCCGCATCCTTGGGTGAGAGCGGCGCGGCCGCGGCCGGCACGGTGAGCACGAAGCCACTGCCGGTGGCAAAGGTGCCGGTCGGCGAGGTGATGACGTGCGAATTGACGCCCAGCGGGTGGGTGAGCGTGTTGCCCTCCGGCCCGGAATGGAAGGTCCGCAGCCCGGCATCAGTATAAGGCCCGGCATAGCCGGGGAAATAGAATTGCCCGTTGCTGGAGAGATCGTCGAACACCATCGCGGCGATCGAATTGGTCGCGCCGGTCAGGTTGATCGTGTTGAGCTCGATGTTCACCCCGAGCAGGCCGTCGTCGTTGCCGCCCGCGCCGCCGACCTGGGCGTAGATGCCAGCGAGCGAATTCACGCCCATCTCGTCGATAACATTGTTGCGGATCGTCGCCTCGAGCCGGGTTACGCCCGCGCCGGCAACGCCATCGCCATTGGCGCGCAGGTAGATGCCCGCGCCGTCGCGGATATCGCCGATATTATTGCCTTCGATTCGCACCGCGTGGGTCAGATTCCCCGCACCCGTGCCATGCTCCAGCCCGATCGAGATTCCGTTGCCGCCATTGTTGGCCCCGGTGCTGGCCTGGACGTCGCTGAACACGCCGTTGTTCAGGCCGATCGTATTGTTGATGATCGAGCCGCTGACCGTGCCGGCGTCGCCGAGATGGTTGAGGAACATGGCGGTGCCCTCGGCGCCGCGAATCGAATTCCCCTCGATCCGGTAGGTGACGTTGTAGCCCGCGCCGGTCCCCGCGCCGCCGGTGATCGACATGCCGCCGCCGCCCGAAACGATGTCGGCATGGGCGTTGTGCAGAATATTGTTGCGGATCGTGATGTTCTGGACTGCCGCGCCGCTGGCGTTGACCTGAATCATGTCCCCGCGCGCGCCGTTGAACTGCACACCCTCGATCAGCACGGTCGTGTTGGAATTGCCGCTGGTGTTGACCAAGATGCCGTCATTGCCGGTGGCGCTGCCGACGGTTTGACCGTTGAAGCCGATCACGGCCTGGTTGGCGGCGCTGTCGCGGACGGTGAGGTTGAGCGTTCCGGTATTGTTGTCGATGACGATGATGTCTTCGTGGCCGCCGGCGAGGTTGTTGCCCTCGAACAATGCCGTGCCGCTCAGGTTCGTGAAGCTGACCACGCCTTCGTCGGCGGCGTTGCTGTTGCCGAAATTGCCGAAATCGCCGCTACCCACGGCCGTCGAATCACGCAGCGTGAAATTGTTCACGTTGACGCCGCGAATGCCGAAATTCGCGAAGTCGCCGGTGAAGTTCATATTCGAAAGCGAAATGTTGTTCGTGTTGGCGATGTAGATGCCGATGCCCGTCTCGACATTGCCGTCAGTACCAGCATCGATGCTGCTGATCGTGCCGCCGGAGCCGGCGGTCGTGCCGGTGCCGGTGATGGTGAAGCCGCCGGAGCCGGCATTGTTCAGATAGATGCCGGTAATGCTGGTGCCGTTGCTGACGCCGACGCTCTGGAAGGTGACGCCAGCGCCGCCGATCGTGACATTGTCGATCTCGACCGCGCGTCCGCTGGTGGTGGCGACGCTGTTGCCGGAGCCGGTCAGCGTCACCGTGCCGCCGCCGCCATCGACGATGAAGCCGTTGCCGGTGGTGGTGGTGATGTCGAGGCCGGTCCCCGTGGGGGTGAAATTGATCGCGGCGGCATTGTTGGTCAGCGTGATCGCGTTCGCCGCGCCGCTGCTGATGAAGATTTGGCCACCGAAATTGATCGTGCCAGCATTGCCGTCGGCGACGATGCCCTGGCCTGCGCCTTCGGTGATGGTGCCGGAGAAAGTGACCGTGCCGCCGGTCCGGTCCTGAATCTCGACGGTCGCGCCGCCGTTGCTCGACAGGTCGCCGCCATAGGAAATGGTCGCATTGCCGCCGGAAAGACTGGTGCCGCCGCCCGAAGCGCCGACCAGGAAGCCGACGCCGGTCGCGGTCTGGATGATGCCGCTCGTTGCGGAGAAGGTGCCGGTCACCCCCTGCAGGTGAACGCCTTCGGTCGTCGAGCTGGCGGAGCTGAGCGCGCCGAGGGTAACGGCGAGCGTGCCGCCCTG
>JBBSLM010000079.1:0-8131 GCA_038255245.1 Sphingomonadales bacterium | reverse complement strand
CTCGATCTGGGCGCCCGCGGCATCCACCCTGCCCGACCATTCGGCATGGGTCCGGTACAGGGCATGCATGCTGTGAAAGACGCGCTCCGGCGGCTGGCAGCTGAGCAGCATGAAAATGCCGGGGTCGCTCGGAAAGATGACATAGGGCCGATATTCGAAGCTGACCCGGCCGGTGCGCACCTGCTCGCGGATCGCCTGGCCCTGCTCCATCTCGAAATCGGCGCAGTGCGAGCAGCTGATCGAGCCATATTCGACCAATTTCATGGCCGCCCGCGGATTGCCCATCCGGTATCCGCCCTCGGCCGTCACTTCGATTTGGCTGGTCCAGTCGACCGCCGCGGGCGCGCGTTGCGCCTGCGCCACGGCAGGTACAACGAGCGCGGGCGCGGCGAGCGCGAGCAGAAGAGCGAGACGCCTCACTGGCCGATCGCTTGCCTCAGGAGGGGCTTCAGCGCCGACCAGGCGGTGACTTGCACCCGCTCGCCATTGATGAAGAAGGACGGCGTTCCGGTCACGCCTTCACGGTCGCCCCGATCCTTGGACGCGGCCAGCAGCTGCAATTCCTCGCGATTGGCCAGGCATTGATCGATCCGGCCCTGCGGCACGCCGCGCTGGCGGAAGAATTGGTCGAGCTGCGTGGCGCGGACCCAGCCGGCCGGCTGCTGCTCCAGCGGCAGGGCCTGGACCGTCTCCTGCGACGGGCCGGCGCGCTCCACCCACTCGCGCTGCGTCGCGTAAAGCTGCTCGGCCAGGCCGAAGAAGGGGCCGGGGCCCTGGCAGCGCAACAGCATGAACAGGCCCGGATCGGTCGGGAAGATCGGATAAGGGCGATATTCCCAGCTGACCTGGCCGCTCTTCACGAAATCATTGACCAGTTCGGCATGCGCGGTTTCGGAGAATTCGGCGCAGACGTGGCAGGTGATCGAGGCATATTCGATCAGCTTCACCGGCGCATCGGGATTGCCCATGCGATAGCCATTCTCGGCCGTTTCGATGACGGTTTGGCTCCAGTCGCCATTGTTCGGCGCGGCGATCTGCGGCAGCGGCGTGTTCTGGTTTGCGGCAGCCTGATTCAGACTATTGCCGTCACCGCCGCAGCCGGCGAGCGCGAAAGCGGCCGCGGCGGCCGCGCCCAGAAAACGGAATTTCATCGTCTCTTCTCTCCAATCGTGCCGATCACGGGGATGGCGGTGACCATGGGCGTTCCTTCGCCGGACGTGAGGCCGCGCGCAAGGGATTCGAGCACCGCGCGCAGTTCCGGATCGGCAATCTCCCGCAGCGAATCGCCTAGATCTGCCGTCAGCGGAGGCGGCGGGGCCGGGCGGGGCGCTGGGCCGGCCACCTTGGCGATGCGGCCCTGGCGCATGGTGACGCGCTCGATCGCCGGATAGCCGAAGAAGCGATTCACCCGCTCGATGATCGTCGGCAGCACGTGCTGCAGCATCGCCGCATGCGCACCCTCGACCGTGAGGTTGAGCACGCCCTGGCTCTTCATGCCGTGCGGGAAGCGGATCGATTCCGGGGCGGTCACGGCGGCGTAGCGCGGGCCGACGATCTCGTCCCAGCGGCTGACGATGGCATGCTGGACGAAACCGAACCGACGAAAGGCCGCGCCGCCCGCCTTGCCGAGCAGATCCGACATCGAGCGCACGCCGTTGTTGCGGTCGAACTTGGAGCCGGGATCACGCACTTTCACCATCGCCCCCGATCATGGCATAGCACCGCGGTGCCCGTCGATACGACACAGACTTTGCTGGCCTGGTATGCTGTGGATAAGCGCAGCCTTCCCTGGCGCGCGAGCGGCGGCGAAACGCCCGATCCCTATCGCGTCTGGCTGTCCGAAATCATGCTGCAGCAAACCACGGTGGCGGCGGTGAAGCCCTATTTCGCGGCATTCACTGCCCGCTGGCCGACGGTGGAGGCTTTGGCCGCGGCCGACGAGGCGGAAGTGATGAGTGCCTGGGCGGGGCTCGGCTATTATGCCCGCGCCCGCAATCTGATCGTTTGCGCCCGCGTCGTCGCGAGCGAGCATGAAGGGCGCTTTCCCGACAATGAGGCGGCGCTGCTCAAACTTCCGGGGATCGGCGCCTATACGGCGGCGGCGATCGCGGCGATCGCATTCGGGCGGCGGGCGGTGGTGGTCGACGGCAATGTCGAGCGGGTGGTCGCGCGTTTGTTCGCTGTGGCCGAGCCGATGCCGGGCGCGAAGGCGCGGCTGCGGATGTTGATGGATGGCCTCACGCCGGAGCAGGGGGCAGGCGATTTCGCGCAAGCGATGATGGATTTGGGCGCGACCATCTGCACGCCGCGCGCGCCCGCTTGCGAGCGATGCCCGGTAGCGGCGTGGTGCGCGGCGCGGGCGCAAGGGCGGCCGGACGCCTATCCGGTGAAGGCCCCGAAAGGCGCGAAGCCGCGCCGGGAATGGACCGGCTATTGGCTGCGGCGTGGGCACGAGGTGCTGCTGGTCCGGCGGCCGCCCAAGGGCTTGCTCGGCGGCATGCTGGCGCTGCCGGTGGAGCCGCCGGCGGAGGCGCAGTGGCGCGAAGTCGGCGCGATCGATCACGTCTTCACCCATTTCGCGCTGACGATGAGGGTGATGACGGCGGACGGCGACGCGGACGGCGAATGGTGGCCAGTCGAGCGGATCGGCGAGGCGGGGCTGCCGACACTGTTCGCCAAGGCCGCGGCGGTGGCGGCGGCGGCATGATCATCGGCTTCACCGGCGCCGGGCTCGACCGCATGGACCAGCTGCGGCTCGACGCGGGGCGGCTGGCGGCGGCGATGGCGCATGAAGGCGCGCGGCTGCTGGCCCTGGCCGGCTTCGATCCGGTGCTCGGCGAGGACGGGCGCCTGGCCTGGAGCGGGGTCGAGGCAAATGAGGAACTGATCCTGCTCGGCTTCGACGGCGATGCGCCCTTGTTCGCGCCGCTGCGCGAGGCGGAGATCGGCGCCGGGGCATTCAGCATGTTTCGCGTGCTCAGCGAAATGGACGGGCGCGACGCGGCGATCTGGGGCGCGGCGCGGGCGCTGAACGAATGGCATGCGCGGCATCGCTATTGCGGGATTTGCGGGTCGGTCACGGCGCCGTTCCGGGCCGGCTGGGGACGGCGCTGCACCGGCTGCGCGGCCGAGCATTTTCCGCGCGTCGATCCGGTCGTGATCATGCTGGCCGAACATGACGGCAAGGTGCTGGTCGGGCGCCAGCCGCGCTATCCCGCCGGGCGGTATTCGGCGCTGGCCGGCTTTCTGGAGCCGGGGGAATCGATCGAGGAAGCGGTCGCCCGCGAATTGTACGAGGAGGCCGGCGTGCGCGCCACCTCGGTGCGCTACGTCGCCAGCCAGCCCTGGCCGTTCCCGGGATCTTTGATGATCGGCTGCATTGCCGAGGTCAACGGAACGGAACTCACGCTCGACACGAACGAACTGGACGATGCGATCTGGGTGGATCGGGACGGGGTCCGTGCCGCGCTCGCCGGAGCATTGGACGCCCCGTTCCTGGCGCCGCCGCCGTACGCGATCGCGCACAGCCTGCTCGCGGCGTGGCTCAGCGAAGAAAACTGAACGCAACCATTCACCGACGGAAAGCAACGGTTCATCGCCGCTTTGTTAGCCATGATTCGAACGGGACACAGGCCCAGGCCGCCCCGGATCGGCTCTATTCCTGCCGCGGTGCGGTGGGCGGTGGCGGCGTCGCAGGGGAGGGCGGCGCCGCCGCTTCGTTTGCGGGCGCGGCGGACGGCGGCGGCGCGTCGACTTCCACTTCCCGCATCGTGGCGAGGCTTTCCCGCGCGGCAACCCCCGCGGTGCTGTTGGGCGCGCGATCGGCGACCATCCGGTAAAGCCGTTCGGCCTCCGCCATGTCGCCCGCTTCACCGGCGATCGTGCCGGCGAGCAGCAGGATTTCGGGATTGTCGCGCGCCAGCTCGCGGGCGCGGGCAATGTCGGTGCGGGCGCGGGCCGCTTCGTTCTGCCGCCGCGCCAAGGCAGCCGAAAGATACCAGACCATCGGGTCGCGCGGGACCAGTTCCACCGCCTGATCGACCGCCATCCGTGCCTGCGGCAGCTGATCTTGCGCGACCAGCGCCCGGGCGCGGTCGAGATGGACCTCGCCGCGCAACTCGGGCGTCAGGTGGCGCGATCGCAAGGCGGTATCGAACATCGTCAGCGCGCCGGCGGGGTCGCCGCCCGCGAGCCGGGCATTGCCGCCCTGCACCCACAAATCCGCGCCCTGCGCGTCGCTGATCCGGTCCGCGGCTTGCGCTGCCTGCTCGAAGGTCGCGGCGGCAAGCGTCCACTGCTCCAGCGCGACATAGGCCAAAGCGAGGCACTGGCTGGCATAGAGGCCGCCGCCCAGCGTGCGCCAGCGATTGGCCTCGGCGAGGCCGAATTGCGGGTTCGCCTGCACGGCCTGCTGGCATTGCGCGGCGCGGCCTTCCTCCGTCTCCGGGAGCGGCGATGGCGGCTGGACGTCCTGAACGGTCGCGGCGGCGAGAAAGGCGATTAGCATCATAGGCTTTCGATCAGCTCGGCGAGAATGCGGGTGATGAGCGCGAGATCCACCTCGCGCGACAGGCGATGATCGCCGCCCTTGACCAGCACAGTCTGCACGTCGGCTGAACGCAGGCGTTCGGCGATGCGGGTGGAAATGGTCCAGGGCACGTCCGGATCGGCCTGACCATGCAGCAGGCGGACCGGGCAGTCGATCGCGATTTCGCCGCGCAAGAGCTTCAACGCCTCGCCGCTTTCCCAGAAAATGCGCGTGGTGACATAGGGCCGGTCGCCATAGGGCGTCGGCTCGATCAGCCGGCCCTGATCCCGGATCACGGCCTTGTCGGCATCCGAAAAGCCCCAGTCGGTGAAGTCCGGCGCGGCGGCGATGCCGATCAGGGCGGCGATGCGATCGGGCCGCGCCAGCGCCGCGAGCAGCATCAGCCAGCCGCCCATGGACGAGCCGACCAGCAGGACGGGAGCGGGGGCGAGATCGTCGATCATCGCCAGCACGTCGTCCCGCCAGTCGGCCAGGCTCTGCGCCTCGAATTCCCCCTGGCTGATCCCGCAGCCGCCATAGTCGAAGCGGCGGAAGGCCCGGCCCTGCGCGGCCGCCCAACGCTCCAGAGCGAGCGCCTTCGTCCCCTCCATGTCCGACATGTAGCCGGGGAGGAACAGGATGACGGGCGCGCGGCCCGCGATCTGACGATAGGCAAGGCGTCTGGCGTCACGTTCGAGAGAGTGAATCATCGCGGGTAGATGGCCTTCCTGAGCGGCGGCTTTAGAGCAAGTGTCGCCCGCTGACGCATTGGTGCAACACGCCAGGTCGAATTGCATCATGATCGCGACACGAGGCGGTCAATCATTGCACCCGCCGCCGCAACTTTCTACCAGACAGCGCAAATCCGGCCGGGTGGGCCCGATTTCGCACTTTTTGGGGGTTCTCCATGATTAAGCCATCGCGCGCGTCGGCGCTTCGCCGGACGGGTCTGCTCGCCACGACCGCCTTGTTCATGATGTCGGGCGCGACGGCCGCGCTGGCGCAAGATCGCGACGCGCTGGACGAAGCGATGAACGCGGAAAGTGGCGACGGCGGCACGCTAGATCGCGACCGCGTCTACGAAGCACTCGGCGGCCAGCGCTTCGGCACGCTCGACGCCCAGTCGCTGATCGGTAACGGCCGCATCGTCCCCATCGACGATCAGGAAACGCCGTCGATTTCGATCAGGGACAATATCCCGGCGGCCGACCGGTTCGATCCGGTCAACATCACCGGCATCGGCCAGGTGATCAGCGACGCCGGCGGCGGCTTTATCGGCACCTGCACCGGGACACTCATCAACCGGCGCACGATCATCTTCGCCGCGCACTGCGTGAACAGCCGCGCGGCGACGGATTATGGCGCGCTGCCGGGCAACGCAGCGGG
Source organism: Sphingomonadales bacterium (assembly GCA_038255245.1). Classification (GTDB taxonomy): domain Bacteria; phylum Pseudomonadota; class Alphaproteobacteria; order Sphingomonadales; family Sphingomonadaceae; genus Allosphingosinicella. The sequence continues at coordinate 2,217 of JBBSLM010000079.1, read as the reverse complement.
CAGCGGCGTCGGCATCGGCGTGGGCTTTGAGACCAACACCCGCGCCAATGCGGCTGGCCAGACCGACGAACTGGTACGCTGGCTGCTCGGTTCGGGCCCCAACGCGGATGGCCGCTTCACGAGCAACACCACGCAGCATTTCTACAACATCAACCAGGTGCTCTACGACCCGCGCTCGCGTGCCCCGGCGTCGTGCACCGCGCCGACCTCGTGCTTCCTCGAGGCGGACATCGCGCTGGGCGTGCTCGACACCCCGGCCAATCGCCTGCCGACATGGACGATGCTGTTTTCGCCGCTTGCCACTCCGGGCGCGATCAATCCGGCCACCGGCACCGGTTATCACGTCACTATTGCCGGTTACGGGAATACCGGCAACGGCACGACGGGTTCGACAAGCTCGGGCGGCTTCCGCCGCCGCATCGCCGAGAATATCCTGGGGGCGCTCACGTCGATCAACGACCGCAACCTCTTCCTGTTCGGCACCACCGGCACGCCGTCACGGCCGCAATTGCTATACTGGATCGATTTCGACGATCCCGCGCGCGGCACCGCGGCGGCGAATCCGCGCGACTTCAACGGTTTCCGGGACAATGCGTTGACGCGTGAAGGCACCACCGGGCCAGGGGATTCCGGCGGGCCGCTAATCATTGACCAGGCGTTCGGCGCCAATGTGAATACGATCGTCGGCGTCCTTTCGGGCGGCTCCACCTTCTTTGGCGGCCAACCGGGTGGCAGCTACGGCACCCAGGCCTTCTACCAGCCTTTGTTCCTCTATTGGGACTGGATCGTCGCCAACAATCCGTACCGCTATGCGACCGCCATTGCCGGCAACCGCAATTGGGAAGATCCGACGGCGTGGGTAACGACGCTCGACCCCGCCTATCAAGTGCTGCTGAACGGGGCGCTGGTCAACGGCGTCCCGGCCAATCTGGGCGGAGCCAACACGGTGACGACGCCGCAGTTCGGCGAAGCCTGCTTCCAGTCGCCGCTCAATTCGCCGACTCCGCCGGCCACCAACGAGTGCCAGAATCTCGCCACCGGCGCGCCCCGCAACGGCGTGCCGAACACACCGACTGGCACCGGCGGCGAGGCAAGCGCTCCGGACATCGTCGATCTGTTCGCGGGAGAAACGGACGGTGCCGCGACCGAACAGGTGCAGACTGCGAGCGCGAACGACGGTTCCGGCGCGGGCCGGGGCCTCGATGGCTCGTTCGAGACGCCTCAGAATCATCTGCCGGGCTTCTCCGACACGGTCGCCCCGGCTCCGACGCTGGCCAACGGCCTGCCCGGCGCGACCAATTTCGTGCCGAACAACACCAATGGTGTGCGCACCACCGGCGTACCGGCGCGTTATTATGACGTAACCCTGCGCAACGCCGGGACCATCACGCTGAACTCGAACGTCACGATCGACAATTTCGCGATCGCCGGTGCGCAGTCGCAGCTGACCGTCGCCAATGGTGCGTCGCTGACCAGCCTGTTCGAGATCAACCAGAATACCGGCATCGTGAACGTCAACGGCACGATCAATTCGGTCGGCGACTATTTCTTCCTGTCCGGCCTGCTGACCGGCAGCGGCCGGGTCAACGCGCCGTTCCTGACCAGCGTGATGGGCAATTTCGCGCCCGGCACGATGGGGACGATCGGCACGCTGACGATCGGCGGCAATCTGATCATGGCGTCGGGCAGCACCTATGTGCTCGACATCGGGCCGAACCTCACTTCGGATCTGATCGCGGTGGTCGCCGGCAGCGGCCAGACCGGCAGCGCCAATGTCGGCGGCCGGGTGGTCATCAACCCGACCGGCGGCCAGATCATCCGCTTCAACAATCTCTACACGATCCTGACCGCGGGAGGCGGGGTGACCGGAGCCTTCACCCCGACCGAGATCAGCGCGATCCTGCGCCAGACCTTCATCTACGGTCCGAACGCGGTGCAGCTGCGGATCACCGCCGTGCCTTATGCCAGCGTCGTGACGAGCTCGTCGCCGGTGCAGGTCTCCTACGCGACCTTGCTCGACGCGAACCGCACCACGGCCTCGCTGATCGGCATTTACGACATACTGGACCTCCAGAATGCGGCAACGATCCAGTCCACGCTCGAGGCGCTCGCGCCGCGGACGGAGACGCTGCGCCAGTCGCTGGGCGTCGTCGCGCTCGACAACAATTCGCGCGTGGTGCGCGAGCGCCTGCACTCGCTCACGCCGGGCAATCTGGG
>JBBSLM010000078.1:0-8135 GCA_038255245.1 Sphingomonadales bacterium | reverse complement strand
CCGGCGCTGCGGCGGCTGGAGGCGATGGGGGTGCCGCATCTGATCTTCGTCAACAAGATCGACCAGGCGCGCGGCTCCATTCAGGGGGTGCTCGAAGCGCTGCAGCCGATGAGCGCCAACCCCCTGATCGCGCGGCAGATTCCGATCCGCGATGGCGAGAAGATCACGGGCTTCGTGGATTTGGCGCTGGAGCGGGCCTTTCATTACCGTGCGGGCCAGGCGTCAGAGCCGGCGGATATCCCGGAGGAGCTGAAAGCGCGCGAGCAATCGGCGCGCTTTCACATGCTGGAGCAATTGGCGGACCATGACGATGCGCTGATGGAGGCGCTGCTGATGGACGAAACGCCGGAGCCGGCGATTGTCTATGCGGATCTGGCGAAGGAAACCGGCGGCAATCTGGGCGTCCCGGTGCTGTTCGGCTCGGCGACGAAGGGCTTTGGCGTCAGGCGGCTGCTGAAGGCGATCCGGCACGAGGCGCCCGCTCCGACGGCAACGGCGGAGCGGCTGCTGGCGGAGGGGCCGGCGGCGTATGTGTTCAAGACCAGTCATGGCGGCGCGATGGGGCGGCTGGCGCTGGCGCGGACTTTCGGCGGCGGGCTGAAGGAGGGCGCGGAGCTGGGCAGCGCCGGGGGCGAGCAGGTGCGGATCGGCACACTCTTCACCGTCCAGGGCGAGAAGAACGTGAAGACCAATGAGGCGCGCGAGGGCGATCTGGTCGCCATCGCCAAGCTGGACGGGGTCGAGGCCGGGCAGTGGATCGGCAAAGCCAAGGAGTTGCCGCCCTCCCCGGTCGATCCGGACGAGGCGGCCAATTATTCGGTCGCGATCGCCACCCAGGAACATAAGGACGACGTGCGCTTGTCCACAGCACTTAACAAATTGTGTGAAGAAGACCCGGCTTTGTCCTGGCAGCAGGACGAGGCGCTGCACGAGACCCGTCTGACCGGCGTGGGCGACGAACATATTCGCGTGACGCTCGAGCGGCTGCGGCGGCGGTTTGGCGTGGCGGTTACAGCGCGCAAGCCGACAATCGGCTACAAGGAATCGATCCGCAAGACCGTGACCCAGCGCGGCAAGCACAAGAAGCAGTCCGGCGGGCATGGCCAGTTTGGCGACGTGGTGATCGAGCTGCGGCCGCTGCCGCGCGGCGAAGGCTTCCTGTTCGACGAGAAGATCAGCGGCGGCGTCGTGCCGAAGCAATGGTTCCCGGCGATCGAGGCGGGGATCAAGGACGCAATGGTGAAAGGGCCGCTCGGCTTCCCGGTGGTGGATGTGGCGGTAACTTTGATCGACGGATCCTATCACAGCGTCGATTCGTCGGAGATCGCCTTCCGCACCGCCGGGCGGATCGCGATGCACGATGCGCTCGCGGCTGCGGCGCCGCATTTGCTAGAGCCGGTGCGACGCGTTTCGATCGTGTCGCCGGGCACCGCTTCATCGAAGGTAACGTCCGCCGTCTCCAGCCGACGCGGGCAGATGCTGGGCATCGACGCGCGCGCGGGCTGGTCGCGCTGGGACCGGATCGATGCGTTGATCCCGGAGGCGGAGATGACGGGGCTGGACGCGGAATTGCGCTCGCTGAGCCAGGGACTGGCGAGCTACACCTCGGAGTTCGACCATCTCGCCGAGCTGAACGGGGTGCTGGCGGACAAGGTGGTGCAGAAGGAAATGGAGCCGGCCTGATTGCGGTCCTCCCTTCTCCCTTCAGGGAGAAGGGAGAAGGGCCGGATGAGGGTCGCGAGCACGGCTTGCGGTGCCAAGACCCTCACCAAGCTGCGCCAGCCGCTACAGCGGCAAGCTTCGCTATCCTCTCCCGGATCGGGAGAGGAGTGGCTATGGCCGAACGATGACTTACGACATCCCCACCCCTGCCCTGTTGCTCGATCGGCCGAAGCTTGAGCGGAACATCACCTATCTGAAGGCGCGGCTCGACGGGCTGGGCGCGAAGCTGCGGCCGCATATGAAGACGGCGAAGAGCGTGGATGTGCTGCGGCTGGTCGGGGCGGAAGCGATCACCGTTTCGACTTTGGCCGAGGCGGAGGCTTTTGCCCAGGCTGGCGCGAAGGATATTCTCTACGCGGTCGGGCTGGCGCCGGCGAAGATCGGGCGGGTGCGGGCGATTCGGGCGCGGGGCATCGACCTGGCGGTGATCGTCGATAATCTGGCGGCTGCCGAGGCGATTGCGGCGAGCGCGGGCCCGCCAGTGCCGGTGCTGATCGAAATCGACACGGATGGTTGCCGGGCTGGTGTGCCGCCGGAGGAGCGGGAGACGCTGGTCGCGGTCGGCCGGGCGCTGACCGGCGGCGCGGCCTTGCGTGGCGTCATGACGCATGGCGGCGGCAGCTATGACGAACCCGGCGAAGCGGCGCATATCGCGGCGGCGGAGCGGGAACGCGCCGGGGCGGTCGCGGCGGCAGAGACGCTCCGGGCGGCGGGATTGCCCTGCCCTGTGGTGTCGCTGGGGTCGACGCCGACGGCTTGTGCGGCGCGCGATTTGAGCGGCGTCACCGAGGTACGGGCGGGCGTCTATATGTTCGGCGATCTGGTCCAGGCCGGACTCGGCGTGATCGACGTGGAAGAGATTGCCCTGAGCGTGCTGGCCAGCGTGATCGGGCATCGGCGCGACAGAGGGTGGATCCTGGTCGACGCGGGCTGGACGGCTTTGTCACGCGACCGGGGCACGGCGGGACAAAAAGTGGATCAGGGCTATGGCCTGGTCTGCGCCGCCGACGGCACGCCATGGCCGGATTTGGTCGTCGATAGCGTCAACCAGGAGCATGGCATCATCGCGGTGCGCCCGGGTTCGGGTGCTGAACTGCCGGATCTGGCGGTCGGCGATCAGGTCCGCATCCTGCCCAACCACGCCTGTGCGACCGCGACCCAGCATGATCGCTACCATGTGATCGGCGCGGACGGAGCGATCGAAGCAGTGTGGCCGCGCTTCGGAGGCTGGTAAGCGCCAGCGCCTGTCGTCCCGGCTTTGAGCCCTCCCAACGAAGCCGCGAAGAAGGCAGGCCCCGGATCAAGTCCGGGGTGACGATACGCTTAGTAATCCTCCTTCGGGGATACGAATGGTTCTGGCGGCGACGGCGGAACCGGCGCAGGTTCGGCGACAATTCCTTCCTCGCCGCGCGAGACCATGGTGGCGATGGCAAGGTCGCCCGTGACGTTCAGCGTGGTGCGGCACATGTCGAGCAGGCGATCGACGCCGAGGACGAGGCCGATCCCTTCCGGCGGCACCCCGACCATGCCCAGGATGATCGCCACCACCGGTAGCGAACCGGCAGGCACGCCGGCGGTGCCGATGCCGGCGAGGATGCACATCAACAGGACCGTCACCTGCTGCCAGATGTCCAGATGCACGCCGAAAAATTGGGCGAGGAATAGGACGGTGACGCCTTCGAAAATGGCGGTGCCGTTCTGGTTGGCGGTGGCGCCGATGGTGAGCACGAAGCGCGCAACCGGGCCGGGGAGCTTCAGATTCTCGTCCGCGACCCTTAGCGCGGTGGGCAAAGTGGCGTTGGACGAGGCGGTCGAGAAAGCGACGACCATCGCCTCCTGAATGCCGCGGAAGAAGGCCATGGGCGATCGCCGGGCGATGACCATGATCGCGATCGGATAGACAATGAACATCTGCACGCCGAGCGCGAGCAAGACGACGCCGACATAGAGCGCCAATGTCCCCAGCAGATCCCAGCCGAAGATCGCGGCGAGATTGAACATGAAGCAGGCGATGGCGATCGGCGCGAGGCGGATGACGATCGAGATCAGCTTCATCGAGACCTGGAAAATGCCCTCGATCGTTTCCTGTAGGCGGTTGGTGGTCGGCGTGTTCACGAGCAAGAGCCCGATGCCGAAGAACAGGGCGAAGAACATAACCGCGAGGATGTCATTGGCCGAGGCGGCGGTGACGATGTTGGTCGGGATGATCGCCAGCACGGCGGCGACGCCTTGCGGGCGCTCCTCCTGCGCGGAGATGATCGAGCCGGCGTTGCCCCGGCCCTGCTCCAGCAGAGCGGCGGCCTGCGCCTGATCGATACCGGCGCCGGGCTGGAACAGATTGGCCACCGCCAGTGCGAGCAACACGGCGATGCTGGACAGAAGCACGGTGTAGCCCAGCGTCTTCAGGCCGACGCGGCGCAGCGAGCGGATGTCGCCCATCTCGGCGATGCCGACGACGAGCGCCGCGAACAGCAAGGGGATGACGAGCATGAAGAGCAGGCGCAGGAAAATCTGGCCGAGCGGGCCGGTGACGTAGGTGGTGACGTCGCGCACCCAGGGCGCGTCCGCCTGCGTCGTGTAGACGGCGAGGCCGCCGAGCAGGCCGACCAGGAAGCCGATCAGCATCTGCATCTGCAGCGAGATGCCGCTCTTGCTCTCGACCATTCCCCTTAGCCCCTTTTTGTTTGTCGTTGGCGGGGACGATGCGTCCACCTTTGGCGCGCTTTGTCAACGCTGGGCGAGTGCCGAAGCCTCTGATATGCTGAGCTCGATGGCTGATGTCTTCCTTTCCTACTCGCGCGCCAGCAAGGCCCAGGCGCAGGTCGTGGCCGACGGCATCGAGGCCGACGGTCGCAGCCTGTGGTGGGACCGGCAGCTGGCCAGCGGGGCCGATTATGGCAGCGTGATCGAACGGGAGATCGAGGCGGCGGGCAAAGTGGTGGTCGCCTGGTCGGCTTCCGCGCGCGATTCGCTATGGGTGCGTGCCGAAGCGAATGAGGCGCTGGACCGCAACAAACTGGTGCAGATCAATTTCGATGGCGCCAAGCCGCCGTTGCCGTTCAATATGCTGCATTTCCTGGACTTTCGCGGCTGGACCGGCGCGCGCGAGTTGGCGCCGTGGCCGGAGCTGCAGGGCGAACTGGACGGCGAGATCGGCAGCGTGACCGAAAGTGAAGCGCGGCGGCCCGATCCGGGCGGCGTGCCGCTGACGATCGTGCGTGCCTCGCCTTTGCAGGGCTTCGGCAAGGTCGCGGCCCTGGGCTGGGTCGCGTTGGGCGTGGCGATCGTCCTGGCGCTGGCGGTGCTGATGGTGGTGCGGCGGCTGATCTCGGCCGAGCTGTTCGGCTGGCTGAGCATCGGCGCGGCCCTGGTGGCCGTTTTGCTGCTGGCGGCTTCGGCCTTCCTGTTGCTCCGGATCAGTGCGATGAGCAGACGATGAGCCGGATCGCCGCCTTCGTCCGTGCCGCGCGCGCCTTGCTGTGGATGCAGGTGGCCGCGGGCGTGCTGGCAACGGGTCTGGGCGTCTGGGCACTGCTCGCCGTCCGCGACCTGGCGATCGAACGCGATTTGCTCGCCAATCAGGTGCTGGAACTGCGGCGCGGCCGGCCGCAAGAGGGCCCGATGGCAAGCACGACAGGGGTCGCCCCCTCCCCGCTCGACACCGAGGTGCGGCCGCCGGCGATCATGCCGGTCTATGTGCCGATCGTGACCGATCCGGCGATCACGCCGCCTATTCCGCCGGTCGAGATTCCCCCGCGCGACACGCCGATCGAGCAACCGGCAGCGACGCCGCCACCGCCACCGACGGCGGAGGAATGCGCGGGGCCCAATGCCGATCGGCGGCGCTGCCGTCCGGGACGGTGGACGCCGCGCGACCCGGCAGTGGTAACGCAGCCGGTCACGCCCCGGCCGACCGAGCAGCCGCAGCGCGGCAGCGACGCGCCGCGACCGAATTAGGCGTAAGCGTAGGGCCCGCCCCTGGCGAGCGCGGCGGCATAAGCGGGACGAGCGTGAATGCGCCCTAGCCACTCGATCAGTTTCGGGCGGCTGGCGTCGAGGCCGGCGCGCGTTTTCGCGGCCTCCAGCGGGAAGCTCATCATCACATCCGCGGCGGTGAAGCTCTCGCCCGCGAACCAGTCGCGCGAGGCGAGCTCGGCTTCGCAATAATCCAGATGGACATCGATCATCGGCTGAAACTTCTTCTGCGCGGTCTTGCCGAGCAGGGGGATGCGGCCGAGCACCAGCTTGGTGAACAAGGGCGGCATCAGCGAGCCTTCGGCATAATGGAGGAATTGGCGATAGCGCAGCGCCGCATCGGGATCGGCGGGGGTGCCCAGTTTGCCCGCCTTGCCGACCAGATATTCGACGACCGCGCCCGTCTCGGCGACGACGCGGCCTTCATCCTCGATCACCGGCGATTTGCCGAGCGGGTGGACGCGCTTGAGCTCCGGCGGGGCGAGCATGGTCTTCGGATCGCGCTTGTAGGTGCGGATTTCATAGGGGAGGTCGAGCTCTTCGAGCAGCCAGAGGATGCGCTGCGAGCGGCTATGCTCGAGATGGTGGACGATGATCGTCATGGCGTTCCTTTCGCGGTCCAGAGCCAGGCGGCAGCGGGGAAATCGACGGCATCCCCACTGAGGCGGGCGCGGCAAATGTCGGCGAGGGCGGCGAGCATGGCGGGCCGGTCAGCTTCCCCTGCTTCGCGGAGCGCGCGGGCGGCCGGGCCGATGTGGCTGAGGAAGGTGACGGCGTCTGAGACCGGGTCCGGGCCTTCACCGGCGCGGAATGGAAGGTCGATCGGCTCGGCGTGGATGTCGGCCCAGCCGGCTTCGGTCAGGAGAGTGCGGACGTAGCCTTTATCGGCGAAGGCGAAGGGGCCGGGCTGGCCCGGCGGCGGTGGGCCTTGACCGAGCAACGGGCCGAAATCGCTGGCGAAGCGGTTCAGCGACCAGTCGCGGAAGCAGGTGAAGATCAGGCGGGCGCCCGGGGCCGCGGCGGCATAAAGGGCAGTGAAGGCCGCGACAGGATCGTCGAAGAACATGACGCCATGACGCGACAGGAAAAGGTCGATGGGGGCGCGGGCGGTCGCCGCGTCAATCGCGTCACCGGTGATGAAGTCGAGATTGGGCGTGCTGCTGCGTTCCCGCGCGGCGTCGATCAGTTCGCCGGAGATGTCGGCGCCGGTGATCGCGAGATCGGACCGCAAGGAAGCGAGCGCGATGCTGGTTTCGCCGGCACCGCAGCCAATGTCGAGGGCTTGGCCTTGCGCCGGGGCAATTTCGGCGAGGGCGGCGACGAGGCGGCGGGTGAGCGGGGCGAAGGCACGGTCGGTGTGGGGCCATTGCTGAGCCCATGCGCGGCCCACCTGGCCGATCCATTCTGCTGCGCCGGTCATCGCAAAGGGCTGTGACCGGCGGCGCAGGGCTTGTCCAGACCAGGGCGAAGCGCCAACTGGCCGCGATGGCTTCCAACCCCAGTCCGGCCCGATCGAGCGGTCTCGGCACGCGCGAATTCGTGGCGTTGATGGCGGCATTGATGGCATCGAACGCGCTGGCAATCGATTCCATGCTGCCGGCCCTGCCCGCGATCGGGGAGGCGCTGGGCGTCATGGACGAGAACCGGCGGCAGGTGGTGATCACCGCATATCTGCTGGGGTTCGGCGGCGCGCAGCTATTATATGGACCGTTGTCCGACCGGTTCGGGCGCAAATGGCTGCTGGCGGGGAGCCTGTTCTTCTACGGCGCCTTCGGGCTGGCGGCGGGATTCGCGTCCAGTTTCGAGACCTTGCTGATGCTCCGCTTTCTGCAGGGCGTCGCGGCGGCGGCAACCCGGGTGCTGGTCGTGTCGGTGGTGCGCGACCTCTATTCCGGCCCCGCCATGGCGCGGATCATGTCGATCACGATGATCGTGTTCATGATCGTGCCGGTGCTGGCCCCAGCGCTCGGCCAGGGCGTTCTGGCGGTCGGCACCTGGCGAGAAATCTTCTATTTTCTAGGTATCTACGGGGCGATGCTCGCGATCTGGATGACGTGGCGATTGAAGGAAACGCTGCCGCCTGAATATCGCCGGGCGCTGTCGGCGCGCAGCATCGGAGAGGCGGTGTGGGAGACGCTCAGGACTCGCCAGTCGATTGGCAACACACTGGCGCTGACGATGCTGCTCGGCGGGCTGTTCGCGTTCATCAATTCGATCCAGCAAATTGTCTCCGACGTGTTCGGCGCGCCGGAAATGCTCGGCCTGGTCTTCGCCTGCATCGCCGGACCCATGACGATCAGCTCCTACGCCAATTCGCGACTGGTGATGCGCTACGGTTCGCGCCGTTTGCTGCTGATCGCCTTGTCGGGCTTTACCGCGATGGCCTGTGTGCATCTGCTCGTGGCGGAGATCTGGACGGAGAATCTGTGGCTGTTCGT